>DATEOQ010000035.1:0-5919 GCA_035273905.1 Candidatus Eiseniibacteriota bacterium
CAATCCGACGGTCGCCGTGCTGAGCGGGCCGAGCCGGTAGTCGCTCGTCGCGTACGTCGGGAGCGGCTCCCCCTGCACGAGGCCGAACGTGAAGAAGTCCCCCTGGCTCTGCGTGTAGTACCGGAGGTGCGGCTGCAGGAACGAGCTGTCGCCGGTGTCGTGCCGGAGCTTCAGATCGATCGTGTTCGACCGCACGCCCCAGTCGTCCCAGTAGTAGCGGTGCGACAGGTGGAGCACGTCGCTCGTGAAGTGATAGACCATCGTGGTCATCACGTCGGACCGCTGCCGCGTCGACGGCCGCCCCTCGGTGATCTGTCCCACCGTGTACCCCGTCGCCGGATCGATGAGGCTCACCACCTTGTAGGGCTCGGTGAGATAGCCGTCCTCGTAGGTCCTCGAGCCGTTCACCGAGATGAGCCAGCGCCGCGTGATCACGCGCGACAGCCCCACGAGCGCGTTCGTCACGTCCTTCGGGTTGCGCTCGTCGTGGAGGGCGGTGCCGTCGCTCAAGGGGAGCGGCGTACCGCCGGAGGGGAACACGTGATCCCGGTTCATCCCTCCGCCGATGGTGAGTGTCGTGAGCTTGTGCAGGAAGCCGAGCGAGAGCGTTCCGCTCGCTCCGACCGATTCGTAGTCCTTCTCGCGCGAGTAGTAGCCGCCCAGGGTGGATCCGAAGAAGCTCGTGATCGGCTCGTGCCACTCGGCATCGAGCGCGACGCGCGTATCGCTGAAGTGGGCCAGAGGAAGGTCGCCCGGGCCAGGGACGTGCTCACTGCCTCCGCCGCCGCCGCCCGATGCCGCGGTCATGGTCTGGACGCGCGGCGCTACCTCCGGCGGCAGCGCCGCGGTCGAGTCGACGACGCCGGGGGGCATGGCTCCCGTCGGTGTGGCCCCCGTCATCACGTCGAGGACGACCTGGCCCGAAAGCGACCGGCCGCTGGGCTGGATGCGCGTCACGCGCACGGTTGGCTCGTAGACCTTGGTGCGGCTCTGCTCACCGTAGAGCAGCAGGGTTCCGTCGACCTGGGTCACCGCGCCCGACGAATCCGCGCGCGAGGTGGCCGGAGCGGCCGACGCGAGCAGCATGCAGGCCGCGGCCCCGAGCTTCCCTCGGATCGAGGCGGTGCCGGACGAGCCTAGTTGCATCCGCAGCCGCCGCCGCCGACGTCCTGGCCGCCGGTGGAGCCTTCCTTGCTGAAATAGATGTGCTCGTCGATGGCGTTCACCATGGGATGGGTGACGAGCTGCATCTTCTTCTGGGCCAAGAGATCGCGGTCCCAGGGCTTGACCTTGGTGGCGGCGCATCCCGTCAGGAGGGCCGCGAGAACGGCGAGCCATGCCCCTCGGGCGACACGCCGTGCGTGCGTCGAAGTGCGGAATTGCGCGGTCTTCATCGTGTACAAGCCTGCTGAATCAGCCGCTCGAAGTCATCCGTCTTCTTGGTGTCGAAGCCGATCTTGGAGAAGAGGATCGTTCCATCCGCTCCGATCAGGTAGCTGCTCGGCATGCCCCACACCTTGAACGCCTTCGCGGTCTTGCCCGCCGGATCGAACGCCACGGTGAATGGGGCCAGGTGCTGATCGAGGAACGCGTCGGCCAGTTTCCGATCCTTGTCGAGATCGATCGCCACGATCGTCAGTCCCTTCGTCGCGTACTTCTGGTGCATCGCGCTCATCCAGGGGAAGGACTGCTTGCAAGGCCCGCACCAGGACGCCCAGAAGTCGACCAGAACGGTCTGCCCGCGCAGTGAATCGAGGCAGACGGTCCCGTTCGCGGTGGGAAGCGTGAAGGACGGTGCCCGCGCGGGAGCGGGAGAATTCTTGGCAGGGGCGCTGCCCGAGATCAGGAGCGCCGCCAGGATCGCGGGTGCTGCCGCCTTCCACGCGGAGCGTTGCATACCGAGCGATACCCGGTCTTGCGGAAGGGGTTCCTGAGTTGGGTGGCCTTAACTCACTTCTCGTGCGATTTCCTGGAGAGCCTCGTCCAGATCCGCCCGGTGGGACCGGAAACAGAGCACGCACAACCGGATGGTCAACTTTCCGCCCAGGACGGTGGAGCTCATGTGGACCCTCCCCCTGGCCAGGATCCGGTCGAGCATGCGGCGCGTCGGCTCGTCTCCTTCGTCCCGCACCCGGAACGCGACACAGGACAGCTCCGGCTCCCGCCCGGCGTCGATTCGCGGCATGGCTCGCAGCCGCTCCCAGGCGAGCCGTGCGAGGAGAACCTTCTCCTCCAGTGCGGCGCGGTACCGTTCGAGCCCGTGCACCTTGAGGCTCATCCAGAGGCGGAGAGCGCGGAAATGGCGCGTCAGCTCGGGGGAGTAGGACGAGGGGGACGGCTCCTCGTGCTCGACGTCGGACAGATAGCTGTGCGTCGCCGCGAACGCCTGGCGCAGCACGTTGCCGTCCTTCACGAGCACCGCGCCGCAGCCGTAGGGGAGGAAGAGCCCCTTGTGGGGATCGAGCACGACCGAGTCGGCGAGCGCCATCGCTTCGAGCGACGCGCGCGCGGAGTCGGTGAGAACGAAGAAGGCGCCGTACGCGCCGTCCACGTGCATCCAGAGCCCTTCGTCCTTCGCGACCCGGGCGATCTCCGCGAGCGGATCGATCGCTCCCGTGTTCACGGTGCCCGCGCTGGCGAAGACCATCCAGGGCTGCAGATTCTTCGAGCGATCCTCCGCGATCAGACGCTCGAGATCGGGCACCGACATGTGGAGCTTCTCGTCCACCGGCACCGTCCGGCAGGGGACGTGCGCGAGTCCCGCGATGTGGAGTGATTTGCGGATCGCGAGGTGGCACTCGTCGGTCATGTAGACGACGCTCCGCATCCAGTCCCAGGGTGGCCGCGACGCGCGCGCCGCCACGACGGCGGTGAGCGTCGCGAGCGAGCCGCCGCTCTGGAGCGTGCCCCACGCGGTGTCGGGATAGCCGACCATCTCGATCAGCCAGCGCACCGTGTCGTTCTCGATCGCCGCCGCTCCCGGCGCCGCGCCGTAGCTGCCGGAGTAGCGATTCGTGAGCGCGGCCAGGTAGTCGCCCATGGCGCCGGTCGGAATTCCGCCCCCGGGGACGTAGCCGAAGAAGCGCCCGGACGTCGCGACGATGCCGCTCGTGAGCGCCCCCTTGAATTCGTCGAGCACGTCGGTGAACGGCAACGGTCGGAGCGGCATCGGAACGGTGGCAGGCGGTGCTCCAAGCGGCAGAAAAGCGGGCGCGTTCGCGTTCGCCCCGAGATAATCCGCGGAGAATCGGGACAGGGCTTCGAGCCAGCGCTGGATCTCATCCGGCGTCGCGTCGAGGCGGCGGGATTCGGGTTCGAGCGAGCCGAGGCGTTGTTCCAGGGCCTGGATTTCGGTCATGGAGTCTCCCTAAGTGGAGCGGGTCCTGATGCTTCGGCGCACCATACCAGAGCGCCGGCGCGGTCCAAATGGCGTGGACTCAAGGCGCTCTGCGTGCTATACTTACAGGCGTTCCTGAATGTCAAATGCCGGATCGGACGAGGGGGCGTCCGTTCCGCACGATCTCGCCGTTTCGGAGGAGTTTCTACATGCGCGTCCCCCGGTTTCGACGCCACCGGTCCATTCCCGCGTACGTTCTCGCCGCACTCGCTCTCTCGCTCGCTCCCGCCGCAGCACGCGCCGACGCGTGGCCGTTCGATTGGCGCCCAGGCTGGATTCCCGGCGATCCCGTTGCCGACGTGGTGCTCGATACATGGACCATGCCTTCCAATCCCGGACTCTACGTGGCGATCGATCCGGTGACGCACCGTCCCGTGGCTCCGACCGCCGAGCAGCGCGCGGCCTTCGGGCGCGCGATGGATCTGAGCGAGCTCCTCGCGCCTTCCGCTCCCGTGCGCGTGGAGGCGCTGCGGAACGGCGGTGAGATCGCGCACCTGAACGGCGCGTTCCAGTCCTTCTCGGTCGCGCGCCGCGACGCCTCCGGGCGGTTCGTGAACGACTGCGCCCCGGACCCCCAGACCGCGCTCCGGATTCTCTCGACCCCGCTCCCGACGGCGACGAAGGAGGAGCGCTAGCCATGACCCGCTCCCTCGCCGCACTCGCCCTTTCCCTGCTCGTCGCGCTGTGGTCCGGTCCGGCTCTCGCCGCGCACTTCATCCTGATCAATCTCGATGGACCGGGTGAGGGTTTCAACGATCCCACGCCGGTCGCGCCGGTCGGCGGCAACGACGGCACCACGCTCGGCCAGCAGCGGCTCAACGTGTTCGAGACCGCCGGCGCGATCTGGGGCACGTACCTCCAGAGCGACGTCGACATCATCGTCGGGGCGAATTTCGACCCGCTCACACCGTGCGACTCGACCAGCGGCGTGCTCGGGAGCGCGGGCGCGGCCAACGCCGCGTCCGACTTCACGAACGCCCCGATCGCGAACACGTGGTACTCGATCGCGCTTGCGAACAAGCTCGCGGGCACCGACCTGGTCGCGGGGCAGAACGACATCACGGCGCGCTTCAACTCCAGCGTGGACAACTCGACCTGCCTGGGCAATGTCAGCTGGTATTACGGGTACGACCACAACGAGGGACAGGACGAGGACCTCCTCGCGGTCGTGCTGCACGAGCTGGGGCACGGGCTGGGCTTCCAGACCTTGACCACGCTCTCGACGGGACAGTTCCTGAGCAATCGGCCGGATGTCTACGCGCGGAACCTGTTCGACATCACCCAGAGCAAGACCTGGGACGCGATGACCAATACCCAGCGGAAGAGCTCTGCGATCAACACCGGAAACCTGGTCTGGAACGGCAGCTCGGTGAAGACGCACGCGAGTCTCTTCCTCGGCCCCGTCACGGTCGTGCACGTGGACTCGCCAGCGGCGATCGCGGGGAACAAGGCGTTCGGTCTCGCGGACTTCGGTCCTCAGCCGGGCGTTCCCCCCATCACGGCTCCGGTGGTCCTCGTGAATGATGGCACCGGAACGACCAGCGACGCGTGCGAGCCGATCCTGAACGGCGCCTCGATCGCGGGGAAGATCGCCCTGATCGACCGTGGCACCTGCAACTTCGTCGCGAAGGCCAAGGCGGCCCAGGACGTCGGCGCGGTCGCGGTGATCATCGGCAACAACGTCGCCGGAGCGCCTCCCGGGATGTCGGGGGTCGATCCCTCGGTCACGATCCCCACCGTCAGCATCTCGCAGACGGACGCGACGGCGATCAAGGGGCAGCTCGGCGTGGGCGTCACCGTGACGATCGGAACCGATCCGTCCCATCTGGCCGGCGCGGACACCCAGAACCGGCCGCTCCTCTACACGCCGAACCCGCTCGAGAACGGCTCCTCCGTGTCCCACTTCGACACCTCGCTCCAGCCGAACGTGCTCATGGAGCCGTTCATCAACTCGGACCTCACCTCGTCGACGGATCTCACGCAGTACGCATACGTGGACATGGGCTGGTACGCCACCGCGACCGCCGTGGCCGAGGGTCCCGCTCCAGCGCCGCGCGCCTTCGCCGCCCCCAACCCGTTCGCGTCGGCCACCACCATGAACTTCGCGTTGAAGACCGCCGGCAAGGCGTCGATCGAAGTGTTCGACGTGCACGGCACGCTCGTGAAGTCCTTCCCCGTGAAGTACCGGAGCGCGGGCATCCAGCAGGCGACCTGGGACGGCACGGATGCGGTGGGGCATCGCGTCGCGGGGGGCGTGTACTACTGGCGCGTGCGTTCCGGCGATTTTCAGGCCGGGGGACGGCTCGTTCGTTTGCAGTAGCCATCGCGATCCGTCAGTATGGGTGCGGGAGCACGACTGAAGTCCGCATCCGACACGGGGGTCGTCCATGGTCCGCAAGGGTCACGCCGAATGGAAGGGTAGTCTCAAGGAAGGCAAAGGCACCGTCTCCACCGAGAGCGGCGGGCTCTCGAACGCGCCCCACTCGTTCCACACTCGCTTCGGAGAAGAGCGCGGGACCAAT
>DATEOQ010000036.1:0-3869 GCA_035273905.1 Candidatus Eiseniibacteriota bacterium
GACGGACGGAGACGCCAAGGATGGGCCGGCCCCGGGGACCAATCCGCTCGACGATCCGACCGGCGTGCGCGCCATCGCGACGCCGCTCACGCTGTCCGGCTTCACGCCCGAGGCGGTCGACTTCCTCCAGCCCTGGCTCGAGAAGCGCGGCTTCGTCGTGAGCCCGGGAGGCGGGTTTGAGCCGGGCGTGGTGTGCGATTCGCTCGTGCCCGGTTCGGCCGTCGGGGTGGAGCTGATCCGCGGAGATTGGTCCGCCGCTGCCATCGGCACGCTGACCTACCGCGACGGCAATCGCCTCCTCGCGTTCGGCCATCCGTTCGTCGCGATGGGGTGGGTGCGATTTCCGCTCACCGCGGCCACCATCCACACCATCTTCGCGAGCCAGCAGATCTCGACCAAGGTGGGATCGCCGAGCACGACGTGCGGCACGCTCGTGGCCGATCGCAGCATCGGCGTCTCCGGCGAGCTCGGCGTGCCTCCCGCGATGATCCCGGTCCACGTCGCGATCCAGGGGAGCGGGAAGCGCGACAAGCGCTACAACTTCGAGGTCGTCCGGAACCGCCTCCTCACGCCGAGCCTGGTCGGGTCGGCGGTCGTCAACTCGATCTCCGAGGCGCTCAACGACGCCGGCTTCGCGACCATCGATTACGACCTCACGTTCTACATGAACTCCGGAGCGCGGACGGTCCGGAAGGGGAACGTGTTCCTCACCCAGTCTCCGATCGCGGGCGTGGGCGAAGAGGTCAGCCAGTCGCTCCAGCTCCTGATGTCGGATCACTTCCGTCCGTCGACGCTCGACTCAGCGAGGATCGACATCCGGTCGACGGTCGGACTCGAGGCGGCCCGCATCAGCGACGTGCGCGTGCGCCCCGCATCGGTCGCTCCGGGCGACTCGGTCGAGGTCGAGATCACGCTCCGCCGCGGGGGCGCGATGAAGGAGACGCGGCGCACGCGCCTCTACATCCCGCCGCAGACGCCCGAGGGCGAGCTGAGCGTTCGCGTCGCGGACGGCGACGAGACCGACCGCTGGGAGCGCGAGCGCACGCCCGACCGGTACCAGCCCGACACCTTCGACCAGCTCGTCCAGGTGATCGAGTCGGAGCGCCGTCTCGACCGGATTTACGTCCAGCTCTACCGGCAGGCGGGTGGCGCCACCGTGCGGGGCGGCGAGATCTCGCAGCCTCCGGCCTCGGTACTCGGCGTGCTCACCGCGGACCGCAAGTCGGGGGCCGTCTCGCCCACCAAGGGAGCGACCCTCTCCGAGAAGGAGATCCCGATGAATGTCGTCGTCCGGGGGAGCGAGACCGCGAAGCTCGACGTCGTTCCGGACCTCTCTCGATGAATTCGAATGCCATGAAGGCCATGTCCGACAAGGAAAGGAGTCCGATTCTGAACCGAGCCTGGGGGCTGTTCGGCGCGATCGTGATCGGCGCGATGCTGGGGCATGCGTCACCGGCCCTCGCCGTGAAGACGTCGTTCTGGAGGACGGATGATCTGCAGGGATTCCTCCAGGGAGAGCACGTGGAGGGTGTCGCGCTGGAGAGCGAGGGTTATCTGACGCCCGGCCCCGCGTGGGACTCCGTGGCCACGCGGCTCGAAGGTGTCTCCTACATCTGGTGCGTGGCGCGCGACTCCAAGGGGCGCGTCTACTTCGGCACGGGTGACAACGGACGGATCTACCGCTGGACGCGCGAGAAGGGGGCGACGCTCCTCTGGGAAACCGGCGCGGGCGAGATCACGTCGATCGCGATCGACAAGGCGGACAACGTGTATGCAGGCTCCGCTCCCGGCGGCATCGTCTATCGCGTCGGCGCGGCAGGGGACACGACCCGCTACTACGAAACGGGCGAGGAGTCGATCTGGTCGCTCCTCATCGGGAAGGACGGCGCGCTTTACGCCGGCACGGGCTCGAAGGGGAACATCTACCGCATCACCGCGGCCAAGAAGGGTTCCGTCCTCGCCGAGACGAAGGACACGAACGTCCTCGCGCTCGCCGAGACGGCGGACGGCGCCCTCCTCGCAGGCACGGCGTCGAAGGGGCTCCTCCTTCGCGTCGACAAGAACGGCGGCATGCGCGTCGTCTACGACTCGGATTCCGATGAGGTGCGCGGCATCGCCGTGCTCCCCGACGGATCGATCGTGGTCGGGACCAATCGCCAGTCCAAGACCGACGCGCCGGCTGGCGCCCAGAGCGGAGCCGTGGGGTACGCGATCGAGGTCACGCCGAGCGGCAGCAAGTGCGGCGTCTTCCTCGTCCAGTCCGACGGCAGCGCGCGCCTCCTCTACGCGCCGCCGACCGATTTCATCTACGCGGTCGTCCCCGACGGGCCGAAGACGGTCCTCGTCGCGACCGGCGAGTCGGCCGCGCTCTTCCGCGTGGGCACCGACAAGAAGTACGCGTTGATCGGCGTCCCCGAGGAGAAGCAGATCCTCGCGGTCGCGCGCTCGGGCAACGCCACCTATGTCGCGACCGGGAACGACGCGGTGCTCTACGAGCTGAGCCCGGGCCCCGCCAAGGACGGCACGTACACGTCCCAGCCCTACGATCTCCGCTCGGTCGCGTCCTGGGGCCGCATGACGGCCGGACTCACGGGGCAGGGCGAGGTCCTCTGGTCCACGCGGAGCGGCCTCTCCGAGGAGCCGGACGAGGGATGGAGTCCGTGGTCGAAGGACGTGCCGATCAAGGGGAGCACTCCCATCGAGAGTCCTCCCTCGCGGTTCCTCCAGTACCGGCTGACGTTCAAGCGGGGCGGCGGTGACGGTCCGGTGGTTTCATGGGTCGAGGTCGCGTACCAGCAGCGAAACCTGCCCCCCGAGATCGGCGACATCAAGGTCTACGGCCCAGACAATCCCTACATGGAAGGCGGCCCCGATTATCGGCCTCCTCAGATCTCGCAGACGTTCCCGAGCGGACTCAAGATCGAGTACAACATGCCGCGCACGGGCCCCAAGCCGGTGTCCGATCCGAGCGCGGCGTGGGCGCGCGGGGTGCGGACCGTTTCCTGGGACGCGCTCGATCCGAACGGCGACGGCCTCAAGTACGACGTCTCGATCAAGGCGGACGACGAGAAGGAATGGCGGCCGCTCGTGTCCGATCATCCGGAGAAGGTCTACAGCTTCGACTCGGAGTCCTATCCCAACGGCGAGTATCGCGTGCGCGTGGCGGCGAAGGACACGCCGGACAATCCGCCTGCCGTGGCGCTCAGCAGCGAGCGCACGGGGAGTCCGTTCGAGATCGACAACGTTCCGCCTCGCATCGAGGACCTGAAGACGTCCAGGAACGCGCCGAAGAACGGGAAGGAGTCGATCACGGTGAGCGGCTCCGCCATCGACGCCGACACGAGGATCACGACCATCGAGTACTCGGTCGACGGCGGGGACTGGACGGACATCTTCCCAGAGGACGGGATGTTCGATGAGAAGCAGGAGTCCTTCATGTTCGAGGTGAAGGATCTCCTGCCCGGCGAGCACCGGATCTCCGTGCGGGCCTCCGATCTCGAGCGAAACGTCGCGGTCGGCAAGGTGCTCACCCTCGCGCGCTGATCGTGCAGAACGCAATGCGGGCCGCCGGCTCCCGGACCGGGAACCGAGCGGCCCGCGTCATTTACGGCACCGGCGACGCTCTAACCCGTTGTGCCGGAGCCGCGTCATTCCGTCGCCGTGGAACTCCGAGGGTGGTACAATCCTTGCGGTTTGCGCTTCGGCCCAATATCCCTTTTCACATCCACAGCTGCAAACCTCAGGGGTGGCATGAGGCTGGCCTTTCTCGACCTGCCCGATGACCGCGTCGACCTGATCTCGCTCGCGAGCAGGACGCCGTCGGTGGAGATCGTGCTCGTCGTTCATTCCGACCCCGAAGCGCTCGCGCT
>DATEOQ010000037.1:0-3448 GCA_035273905.1 Candidatus Eiseniibacteriota bacterium
CCTCCACGTCCTCGCGCACCGGGGCCTCCTGAGCGGCGGTCCGGCCCGGATCGAGGCCGCGGCCAAGGCCGTGGAAGTGGTCGCTTCCGCCTGCGGAAGGGGTGTGCTACAATCTCGCAACTCTGCCAAACAATTGGCGATACGTTTGGTCGACCGGGCTCTGATCCTGATCGCGAACGAGCGAACGCTGGGGCCGGCGTCGCTGCGTTGGAAAGGGCAGCTGAACGAGAATTCCAAGCACCTGGCCTGGGCGTCGCCGCTTCCGGAAATGAATCACAACGAAGTGGACTCGTACGCATCGCCGGCGGGGCTGGTCGGCAGCGTGGCGGCCGTGCTCCTCCGCGATCCGGGGGATCATCCGCGCATCGTCGCGCGGTTCCGCTGGCTCGAGCGCTACTTCGGGGAGCGCGGCGTGCAGGTGGAGACGGTTGAAGCGCCGGAGGGCGATCCGATGAGCCGCGTGCTCGGGTGCGTGGCCCTGGGGGATTGGGTGAGCTACTACCTCGCGATCCTCCACGGCTCGGACCCGAGCGCGCTTCCGGGCGTGACGTCGCTCAAGCAGGCGCTCTCCCGGTGAAGCCGGTCGCGGTGATCCCGGTGGCCGGAGCCGGAACGCGGCTCCGTCCGCACACGCACACGATTCCGAAGGCGCTGCTCGAGGTGGCCGGAAAGCCGATTCTCGCCCACATCCTCGATCAAGTCGCCGAGACGGATCCGGAGCGCGTGGTGCTCGTGATCGGTCCGGGGGCGCAGGGGCAGCAGATTCGCCAGTGGGCGGAGAAGCAACGCGGCCTTCGGTTCTCGTTCGCGCTCCAAGAAAGGCCGCTCGGTCTGGGACACGCGGTCCTCCAGGCCAAGAACGAAGTCGGCACGGCGCCGGTTTTGATCGTGCTCGGCGACACGATCGCGATCGCGGCGCTTCGCGATCTCGTATCGGACGGATCCAAGGTGGGGGTTCGCGAGGTCGAGGACCCGCGCCGGTTCGGCGTGGCCAACGTGGAGGGGGGACGCATCACGGGTCTCGTGGAGAAGCCGGAGCACCCGACGTCGCACCTCGCGGTGGTCGGCGTGTACTACCTGACGAACGCACCGCTCCTCTTCAGCTCGCTCGAAGCGGTGGAGCGGGAGGGGAAGCGCACGAAGGGTGAGATCCAGCTCACGGACGGGCTGCAACGAATGATCGAGGAGGGAGAGGTGCTCCGTCCGTTTTCGGTTGAAGCCTGGTACGACTGCGGGAAGACGGAGACTCTGCTCGAGACGAACCGGGCGCTCCTCGACCGCTCGGCCGGGTCCGTGACGCGCCCCGGCGTCGTGGTCCTGCCGCCGGTCGCGATCGACGAGACGGCGGACGTGGTCCACTCGGTGGTCGGGCCGCATGCTTCCATCGGGCCCGGAGCGCGCGTGCACCGCGCGGTCGTTCGCAATTCCATCATCAGCCAAGGCGCCACCGTCGAAAACGTCCTGCTCGACCTCTCGGTCGTGGGGGAGAACGCGGTGGTTCGCGGGGCCTATCAGCGGCTCAATGTCGGCGGTTCATCGGAGGTCGAGAGCTCATGACGCTCGAAGCAACTCAGTCCAAGCCTGCCTCGCGCACCAAGCCCGAGACGCGGCATTCGTTCCTCTTCACCTCGGAGTCGGTCACCGAGGGCCATCCGGACAAGGTCGCGGACCAGATCTCGGACGCGATCCTGGACGCCATCCTGAAGGAAGATCCGACGGGGCGCGTCGCGGCCGAGACCCTGGTCACGACGGGACTCGCGCTCGTGTCGGGCGAAATCACGACGAAGACCTACGTCGACATCCCGCGCGTGGTTCGCGGAACGATCCGCGACATCGGCTACGACGATCCGCACTTCGGCTTCGATTGGGAGAACTGCGCGGTCCTCACGTCGATCGACGAGCAGTCGAAGGACATCGCGATGGGCGTGGACCGGAAGGGGGCGGGGGATCAGGGGCTCATGTTCGGCTACGCCGTTCGCGAGACGCCTGAGCTCATGCCGGCGCCGATCCAGCTCGCCCACCGGCTCACGAAGGCGCTCGCCGACGCGCGGCGCTCGGGCAAGTTCCCGGAGATCCGGCCCGACGGCAAGTCGCAGGTGACCGTGGAGTACGAAGCGGACATCCCGAAGCGCATCGACACGGTGGTGCTCTCGACCCAGCACGTGGACATGAGCGACGCGGAGATGAACAAGTTCCGCGACCGTCTCATCCAGGACGTCATCATGCCCGTCCTGCCGAAGGCGCTCCTCCACGGCGATCCGATCTTCCACATCAACCCGACGGGCCGGTTCGTCGTGGGCGGACCGCGCGCCGACACGGGGCTCACGGGGCGGAAGATCATCGTCGACACCTACGGCGGCTCGGCGCCGCACGGAGGCGGCGCGTTCAGCGGCAAGGATCCGTCGAAGGTGGATCGCTCGGCCTGCTACGCCGCGCGGCACGTCGCGAAAAACGTGGTGGGCGCCGGACTGGCCGACCGCTGCACGGTCCAGGTTGCCTACGCCATCGGCGTGGAAGAGCCGGTCTCGGTCATGGTCGATTCGCACGGTACGGGGCGGGTGCCGGACAGCCGGCTCTCCGAGCTCGTGCGGAAGCACTTCGATCTTCGTCCGGACGCCATCATGAAGACTCTGGACTTGAGGAAGCCCATCTACAAGAAAACCGCCGCCTATGGCCATTTCGGTCGCGAGAACGAGGGCTTCCGCTGGGAGCTCCTCGACCGCGTGGAGGATTTGAAGCGTGACGCCTGAGACCGCTGTGATGAACGCGCTGGGACATGTGGCCGATCCGAAGCTCGCGGAGGCGGGCGTGAACCGGATCGAATGGGCCGAGCGCGAGATGCCCGTGCTGCGTCAGATCAAGGCGCGCTTCGAGAAGGAGAAGCCGCTCCGGGGGCGCCGCGTGGCGGCCTGTCTCCACGTCACGACCGAGACGGCCAATCTCATGCTGACGCTCCAGGCGGGCGGCGCCGAGGTCACCCTCTGCGCCTCCAATCCGCTGTCCACGCAGGACGAGGTGGCGGCGGCGCTCGCGCACACCTTCAAGATCCCGACCTTCGCCATCAAGGGTGAGGACGGCGACACGTACTACAAGCACATCCAGGCCACGCTCGACGCACGTCCCGAGTTCACGATGGACGACGGCGCCGATCTCGTGACGGTGCTCCACACGAAGCGCGCCGAGGACGCGGCGCGCGTCATCGCGGGCACCGAGGAGACGACGACGGGCGTCATCCGGCTCCGCGCCATGGCGCGGGACGGCGCGCTCAAGTATCCGATCCTCGCGGTCAACGACGCGAAGACCAAGCACTTCTTCGACAACCGGTACGGCACCGGGCAGAGCACGCTGGACGGCATCCTGCGCGCCACGAACAAACTGCTGGCCGGCACCAACTTTGTGGTGAGCGGCTATGGCTGGTGCGGTCGCGGCCTGGCACAGCGCGCGCGCG
>DATEOQ010000038.1:0-3046 GCA_035273905.1 Candidatus Eiseniibacteriota bacterium
GGACGTCCTGTCGGTTTCTTCTTGCCCGGAGTGCTCACGCCGCGTCCTCCAGCACGACCCGCCTGAAGCGCGAAGCGATCGCGTCCCAGTCGTGCTCTTCGGCGAAGGCGCGGAGCGCCGCCCGGTCGGGCTCGCGCAGCAGCTCGCCCCGCACCCCTTCGACGAAGCCGTCCTCCGTGTCCGCGACGCTCGCCGCGCGCCGCCACGAATCGACCTCGTCACTGAACCGCGTGGTGACACAGGGCACGCCCGCGGCCGCGTACTCGTAGAGCTTCACCGGATTCACGGCCTCGGTGAGCGGCGTGCGCCGGAACGGGATCAGGCCGACGCGAAACGCGGCGACGATGGACGGGATCTCGCGGTACGGCTTGGGCCCGATCCAGTGGAGATTGGGGGCCGTGGCCGCCTCGCGCTCGATCGCGTTCCTCGTGTCCGGATGCGCGGGGCCGACGAGGACGACGCGGGCCTCGGGGATGCGGCGGGCGAGCGCGCCCACGAGCGGGACGTCGAACCATGCGTGGAGCGAGCCGACGTAGCCGAGCACCGGGCTGCCTGCGTGCCCGGGCAGGGACGCGGGCTCGGCTTCGGCGAAGCGGCGCGCCTCGACGCCGTTCCCGACGAGCGCGATGCGTGTCGAGCCGCCGTGGCGCGCGAGCGACTCGAGCGGTCCCGACGTGACCACGACGCGATCCGCCTCGCGAAGGAGCGTCTCCCACGCGGGAACGAGGCGCGGCGGCACCGGAGCGAAATGGAGCGGCGCGTCGATCATGTCGTAGACGACTCGATCGGGACGCCACGAGCGAAGCGTCGGATGGGCCATGAAGTTCTCCACCAGGGTCAGCCGTTTCGCGTGGGGCCTGAAGAAGCTCCCCAGCGTTCCGATCCACGCCCGCTGCAACGCGGCGAGCGACGCGGTCGCGACGCCCGAGCCGCCCAGCCGGTACGCGAGCCGCCTCAAGCGAAGCGAGCGAGCGTGGAGCGGGAGGAACGGAAACGAGACGCGCTGGATTCGCTCCGCAACCGGCGTCGGCCGGATCGCGGCTTCATGTCCGAGCGTCCAGGGCTCCACGAAGAGGATGCGCGCGTCCTCGGGGAATCGCGTGGCGAGCTGCTGAGGGCGCTGCCAGAGGCCGGCCCACGGAATGTCACTCAGCCAGATGACGTCCCACAAGGGACGCACGTGAGCCTCCGTGGTCGCGCACCGGAGTAGCCTACGTGCGGGCGCAAGGCCCAGTCAAGCCGGAGGATGCGCGTGCCCCGCCCGGCGGAGGGGCATTGACCCGGGCGAGCCCGGTCCCGTAGCGTGCCGCCGTGGCGCGCGAGATCCGTGTGGCGATCGACGTGAGGCCTCTGGCCCTCGCGGAAGTGACGGGGGTGGGCCTCGTCGTGACCACGCTCCTCGACGAGCTCGGGGTGCGCGGCGTGGAGTTTGTCGCCGTCACGGACCGGCCCGTTCCGGAGGGCCGCCTTCCCGAATCCGTCCCCGTCGTCACGACCGGCGCCTCGGGGGGGCGCATCCGCTGGGAATCGAGCGTGCTACCGCGCGCTCTTCGCGCGATCGATCCCGCTCCCGATCTCTTCCACGCGACCTGGAATCATGGCGTGCCCGGCGGACTCCCCTTCCCCTCGGTCCTCACGGTGCATGACGTGATCCCGTGGCTCTTGCCGCACCTCGTCCCGTGGCCCAGCCCCGCGCCGCTCCATCGCTGGCTCTATCGTCGCGCGCTCCGAGCGTCCACGAAAGCCGCGGCCCTCGTCATGACGGACAGCGAGGCGAGCCGGAAGGACCTGGTGCGCGTTCTTCCCGAAACGGCGGAGAAGACCGAAGCCGTTCCGATCTCGCTTCCCCGCCGGTTCCGGCCCCTTCCGCCCGAGGCCGCATCGGAGTCCCGCGCGGAGTGGAACCAGGGGCGCGCGTACTGGCTCTACCTGGGGGGCTTCGATCCGCGCAAGGGAATCGCGACCCTGCTCGAGGCCATGGCGCTCGCCTTCCCCGATCCGTCGCGCGCGCCGGATCTCATCCTGGCGGGCGGCCTGAACGCGACCGGGTGCGCGCTTCGCGCGGAGGCGGATCGGCTCGGCGTCCGTGCGCGCTTTCCGGGCTACGTGGACGATCGGGATCTGCCGTCGCTCTTCGCGGGAGCGGCGCTCTTCCTCTATCCGAGCCGCTACGAGGGGTTCGGGCTCCCGCTCCTCATGGCCATGGCCTCGGGAGTGCCCATCTTGGCGAGCGACGCGGGATCGATCCCCGAGGTGCTCGGGGACGCGGGACTGACGTTCCCCGCGGGAGACGCGGGGGCGCTGTCGAAGGCGCTCGCCCGCGCGGCCGGGCTCACCCCGGAGGAGCGTTCGGCCTTCGGCGAGCGGGGCAGCGCTCGCGCCGTTCGATTCAACCCGGACGCGTTCGCGGAGCGAATTCTTCGAGCCTACGATCGGGCGCTCGGCCGCCGAACAGGATCGTCGTGAAGTCGGCGTACCCCTGGATGAGCGCCCTGGAGGACGCGACGTCCGGCACCGCCATCGCCCGGCCGAGGAGATACGACGTCCAGAGGCCGTACGCCATCCACGCGAGCGGCCGCTCCCAAACGCGCGCGTGGCGGGTGAGGTAGAGCGCTCCGCTCCTCAGGCGATAGTAGGCCTTGAGCGGCGTGAGCCTCCCGCCGCCGCTCGATCGCGAGACGTGATGCCAGCCTCGCGCCTGGGGCTCGTACCAGAGCGTGAATCCCGCCTTCCGCGCGCGCGCCGACCAGTCCACGTCCTCGACGTAGATCACGTAGTCGGGATCGAGGAGTCCCACGGTCTCGAGCGCGCGTCGCGAGAGCAGCACCGCCGCCCCGGAGACGTAGTCGACCGCCCGCGGGCCGTCCCGGAACGCGTCGTCCTTCTGGTGGACGCCGCGATGCCGGATCAGACCGAATCCCTTCGTCACGACGCCTCCCGCGAACCAGATGCGGTCGGGCGGATCCCAGAAGTAGAGCTTCGGGCTGACCGCGCCGCGCTTGGGATCGGCCTCGAGCGCGGCCGCGAGATGGCGGAGCGCGTCCCG
>DATEOQ010000039.1:0-5636 GCA_035273905.1 Candidatus Eiseniibacteriota bacterium
ACTCCCCGGTCGCCCTGTAGTGCGGCAGCGGAAGGTAGGAGAGCGCGACGAGGCCCGTCGCGGCGAGGACACCCGCGTTCGGATGGAGCGGCAAGAGCGCCGCGAGCGGCACGAGGTACCACGGGAACACGGTGGGGCTCGCGAGGAGGTACGCCATGAGACAGCCGAGCGCGGCGCCGCTCGCGGTCTTCGCGCGAAGCGAGATCGCGATCACGGCCGCGACGAGAAGGGCGGCCAGAACGAGGCGAGCGGCATCTCCGGAGCGAAGGACCGCGTGAAGGAGCGGAAACAGGGGACCATTGAACTCCCAGTGCGACGCGTAGGCTCCGAGCCCGTGGAAGAGCGCAGGGCCAGCCCCCAGGAAGGGAAGCGCGAGCAGCGCCATGGCCAGGCCGGCCGACACTAGGATTGCCCAGGCCCTCGTGCGGACGAGCGTGGGACCGAGGAGAAGGGGCGTATACTTACCAAGACAGGCGATTGCCCACGCGATCCCGGCCGGAACCCGGCGGCCGGCTTCGATGAAGGCGAGCGCGAGGACGAGCGCGGCCGCGGCCAGGAGATCGACGTGGCCGCTCCCGTAGCTCTCGACGAGGACGAGCGGATTCCAGGCGAAGAGAAGGATCCGCTCGGGCGCGAGGCCCCGACGGCGGAGGAGCGCCAGGAGCGCGAGCCAGGCCGCGATTTCGACGGGGAGATAGGCGCCCTTCAGCGTCGCTGGGGTGGCGCGCACCGCCGCGACGGCGCCGAAGAAGAGCTGCGCGGCCGGCGGATAGATCGTCGGAACGTCCGCGTGATTGAGGTGCGTGAAGAGCTCGTTCCGTCGATCGGCGAGCGCGGGATCGGAGGGGGCGTGAACGTAGGGGTTGATGCCGTCCCGGACCAGCGACCCGTCCCAGAGATAGCGGTACGCGTCCTCGGAGAGCGTGGGTGGGGTGGGAATGAGGAGGAGCCGCGCCACGAGCGCCACGCCCAGGATCCACGCGAGCGATCGCGAGGACGGAGTGCCCGCGGGGGTTCGGAGCGCGTGGACTACCGCCACGAGGTAAGCGACGTGGGCGGTGCCCCAGAGGAAGAGGACCTCGTTCGCCCTCATTCCCAGATCGCCCAGCCTGGGAAGCACGGCCGCGAAGGCGGCGAGCACAATTCCTGCTATGAACGTCGCGGGCTTCATTGGAAGGATGGACAGCGATGCACGATGGTGGAACTCCCTCGTCCGTGAGTCGAACGGGCGAGCCGCATCCTAGGAAAGCCGGGCGGATCGGTCAACGATCCGGGTCCCGCGCGGGCGCCCACGACTCGGAGGCGCCGCGCGGCCGCACGGTCGACTCCGCGGCGGAGCTCGAGGCGCAGGACCCCGCATCGCGCGGGCTCTGGGAGGCGACCGTCCAGACGGACGAGGAGCGAACGCCGAGCGGGATCACGCAGGAGATCATCGGGGTCAGCCCCCGCATGCAGCGCGTGTTCCGCCTGGTCGCGAAGGTCGCCCCGACCGAGTCGACCGTCCTCATCACGGGCGAGAGTGGCACGGGGAAGGAGATGGTCGCCACGTCGATCCATCTCCAGAGCGCCCGCGCCCACAGGGCCTTCGTGACCGTGAACTGCGCCGCCATTCCGGAAACGCTGTTCGAGAGCGAGCTCTTCGGCCATACGCGCGGATCCTTCACCGGGGCGATCTCGGACAAGGTCGGCCTCCTGAAGCGCGCGGACGGAGGCACGGTCTTCCTGGACGAGGTGGCCGAGATGCCGCTCTCGGTCCAGCCCAAGCTCCTGCGTGCGCTCCAGAACGGCGAGATCCGGCGGGTCGGAGACACGGAGTCGAGCCGCATCGACCTGCGCGTGATCGCGGCGACCAACCGCGACGTGAAACGCGCGCTGGCCGAAGGCCGGCTGCGCGAGGACCTCTACTATCGCCTGAGCGTCTTCCACATCGATCTTCCGCCTCTGCGCGAGCGGCGCGAGGACATTCCCCTCCTCGCGAACTATTTCCGCCAGCGGTTCGCGAAGAGGCTGAAGAAGCGGGTCGAGGGATTCAGCGAGCGCGCCCAGTACGCGCTTCTCCACTACGACTACCCGGGCAACGTCCGGGAGCTCGAGAACGCGATCGAGCGGGCGGTGACCCTCGCGGACGGCGTCGAGATCAGCCACAGGGATCTCCCGCCCTCGTTCCGTGAGCCGTCCGTGCTCGTGCTGGGGGAGGGGAACGCGTTCCCCTACTCGGAGACCCTGAGCCTGGCCCAGATCGAGGCGGAGCACATCCGCCGCGCGCTCTCCCACTTCGCAGGCAACACGACCCGCACCGCCCGGAGCCTCGGAATTTCCCGCTCGACGTTGTGGCGGAAGATGAAGCATTATCGGGTTTGATTCGTAATGGAACGAATGGTGTTTCAAAATAAGTCCTGCGTACTAATTTGGAACAGATTTGCTTCAAGGGTGAATCTAGACTAACCTACGCACTTTCAGTAGGATAGCTTCAATGGGCCTTTTGGCACAACGCCTGCTCTACCCCTCGCCAGGAATTGGGAAGCGGCCGAACCGCTTCCGACGTAGTTCACGATCACGAGGAGGAGAGCACGATCATGGCACTCATTCGTTGGACCCCCGCGCGCGACCCCTTCGCGTTCCAGAACGATCTCAACCGTCTGTTCGACGAGGTTCTGGGCGTGAGCCGAAGCCAGGGCTCGGCGGCGTGGACGCCCGCCGTGGATGTGGAAGAGCATCCCGAAGGCTTCACGATCCGGACCGACCTTCCGGGCTTGAAGCTCGAGGACATCAAGATCACCTTCGCCGACAACCAGCTCGTCCTTCGCGGCGAGAAGCGCCGCGAGGAAGAGAAGAAGGAAGGCAGTTTCATCCGCACGGAGCGCGTGTACGGCCCGTTCGAGCGCGCCTTCACGCTGTCCCACGCGGTTCAGCCGGAGCGCATCTCCGCGACCTATCGCGACGGTGTGCTCGAGGTGAACGTTCCGAAAGCCGAAGAGGCCAAGTCCCGCGAGATCCCCATCAAGACCTCGCAGGGCGCGCAGTCGTAACGACCGATCCGGTTCGGATGGGCATTCTGAGATAGCCAGAGACGCGGGGAGGCGCACGCCTCTCCGCGCTTGGGCATGGGAGGGACCATGGGCAAGACCATCGGAATCGACCTGGGCACGACCAACTCGTGCGTGGCCGTGATGGAAGGCGGTGAGCCGGTCGTGATCTCGAACTCCGAGGGCACGCGGACCACCCCTTCCGTTGTGGCATTCACGAAGACCGGCGAGCGGCTGACCGGCCAGGTGGCCAAACGCCAGGCCGTGACCAATCCAAAGAACACGATCTATTCGATCAAGCGCTTCATGGGCCGCCGCTACGCGGAGGTGGCCGAGGAGGCGAAGAACGTTCCGTACGCGGTGAAGGACGGAAAGAACGGCGAAGCGGTCATCGACATCGACGGGAAGCAGTACTCGCCCCCCGAGATCTCGGCGATGATCCTCCAGAAGATGAAGCAGACGGCGGAAGACTATCTCGGTGAGAAGGTGACGGAAGCCGTCATCACCGTGCCGGCTTACTTCAACGACACGCAGCGTCAGGCGACGAAGGACGCCGGCAAGATCGCGGGCCTCGAGGTCAAGCGCATCATCAACGAGCCGACCGCGGCCGCGCTGGCCTACGGGCTCGACAAGAAGAAGGACGAGAAGATCGCCGTCTACGACCTGGGCGGCGGCACGTTCGACATCTCCATCCTCGAGCTCGGGGACGGCGTGTTCGAGGTCAAGTCGACGAACGGGGACACGCATCTCGGCGGCGACGACTTCGACAAGCGCGTCATCGACTGGCTCGCGGACGAGTTCAAGAAGCAGGAAGGCGTCGATCTGAGGAAGGATCCGATGGCTCTCCAGCGCCTCAAGGAGGCGGGAGAGAAGGCCAAGATCGAGCTCTCGACGGTCATGCAGACCGACGTGAACCTGCCGTTCATCACGGCGGACGCTTCGGGCCCGAAGCACCTGAACCTGACCCTCACCCGGTCCAAGTACGAGCAGCTCGTGGACGATCTCATCGAGCGCACCAAGGGACCGGTGGATCGGGCGCTCGCCGACGCGGGGCTCAAGGCCTCCGACATCGACGAGGTGATCCTGGTCGGCGGCGCGACGCGCACGCCGAAGGTGCAGGAGCTGGTGAAGAGGCTGTTCGGCGGCAAGGAGCCGCACAAGGGAGTCAATCCGGACGAGGTCGTCGCGATCGGCGCGGCCATCCAGGGCGGCGTCCTCGCGGGCGACGTCAAGGACGTGCTGCTCCTCGACGTGACGCCCCTCTCGCTCGGCATCGAGACCCTGGGCGGCGTGACCACGCGGCTGATCGAGCGCAACACCACGATTCCGACGAAGAAGGGAGAGACCTTCTCGACGGCGTCGGACAATCAGACGCAGGTGGAGATCCACGTGCTCCAAGGCGAGCGGCAGATGGCGCAGGACAACAAGACCATCGGGCGCTTCACGCTCACCGGTCTTCCGCCGGCGCCGCGCGGCCTCCCGCAGATCGAGGTGACGTTCGACATCGACGCGAACGGCATTCTCCATGTGGCGGCGCGCGACAAGGCGACCGGCAAGGAGCAGAAGATCAAGATCGAGGCGAGCGGAGGTCTCAGCGACACCGAGATCAAGCGCATGGTGACCGACGCGGAATCGCACGCCGAGGAGGACAAGACGCGGCGCGACGAGATCGAGGTGAAGAACCGCGGCGACGCGCTGGCCTACGAGACGGAGAAGAATCTCAAGGAGCTCGGAGACAAGGTGGATGCCGAGTCGAAGAGCAAGGTGGAGAGCGCGCTCGAGACGCTGAAGAAGGCGGTCGAGCGGAACGACACCGCGGAGATCCGGTCCGCGAGCGAGACCCTCACCTCGGTCTGGAACGAGGTCTCGAGCAAGCTGTACGCCGAGGCGTCGAAGGGCCAGGGCGGGGAGGCACCGCCGCAGGGCGAGCCGCAGCAAGGCGCGCCCCACGACAAGGGTGAGGGCGGCGACGGAGCGGTGGATGCGGATTACGAGGTTGTAAAGTGAACGAAGCGGCGTGAGCCGCTTCGTTCAGAACCAAATCGGTGCAGCGCCCCGATCCTTCCGGCTCGGGGCGCTCCCATTTTTCGTCTCAAATCCATCGGGGAGCCGTACTCTCGTGTGAGATCCCGAACGAGAGTCCCCATCGAAGGAGAGGAGCCAAGCCATGACCAGCCGTGAGCCCGCGAAGGCGACGTTCGCCGCCGGTTGCTTTTGGGGCGTCGAATCCATGTTCCGCGCGATCCCCGGCGTCAAGGACGCCGTGGTCGGATACACGGGTGGCAAGACCGTCAACCCCACGTACGAGCAGGTGTGCACCGGACGCACCGGGCATGCCGAAGCGGTCGAGGTGACCTACGACCCGGATCTGGTGTCCTACGAGACCCTCTTACAAGTATTCTTCGAGAACCACGATCCGACCACGCCGAACCGGCAGGGGCCCGACGTCGGCGAGCAGTACCGCTCCGCCATCTTCACGCATTCGCCAGAGCAAGACCGCGAGGCGCACGAGGCGGTCGACCAGCTCACGGCGGGGAAGCGCTTCCGCCGCTCGATCGTGACGCAGATCCTGCCCGCCACGCCCTTCTACCGCGCGGAGGAGTACCACCA
>DATEOQ010000040.1:0-4023 GCA_035273905.1 Candidatus Eiseniibacteriota bacterium
CGCGGGATCACCGTGAACTGCGTCTGCCCGGGTCCCATCCTCACCGGGCTCCGGCAGCACTCCCAGCAGATCCTCGGCCCCGACGTGCCCGACATGAGCGGGCGCGGCGTCGCCGTCAACGAGGAGCAGATCCGCGGCTTGGTGCCGGTGGGACGCCGGGGCACCGTCGAGGACATCGCGTCCGCGGTCTGCTATCTGGCCTCCGACGAGGCCGGCTACGTCACCGGACATGCCATGGTGGTGGATGGAGGCTGGAGAGCCAAATGATCACGAAATTCTCGGTCCTCTACGTCGGGCAGATCGAGCTCGAGAACGTGGGGCTGCAGGGCACGCCCGCCAACGACCGCCGTTATTCCAACGAGCGGCTGGTCGAGGCGTACCATACCGCCAAGGACGTGGCCCAGCACATGGATCAGCTCGGCTACTACTGCCTGTGGACGGCCGAGCATCATTTCCAGCACGAGGGGTACGAGGTGTTTCCCAACCTCATACTCCTCGGAACCTGGCTCGCCACCCAGACCAAGCGGCTCAAGTTCGGCTGCGCCTTCAACATCCTGCCCATGTGGCACCCGATCCGCCTCGCCGAGGATTACGCGGCCGCCGACATCATGACCAACGGCCGCGTGATCATGGGCGTCGGGCGCGGATATCACACGAGAGAAGTCGAGAGCTTCGGCGCGCCGATGCTGGACAACAAGGCCAACCAGGAGCTGTTCGAGGAGCAGATGGAAGTGCTCCTCAAGGCGTTCAACGAGGAGTCCTTCTCGCACCGTGGGAAGCACTTCACGATCCCGCCGCCGGTGGAGTATCGCGGCTACACGCTCAGCGAGGTCACCATGGTGCCCCGGCCGATTCACCGGCCCGTGGAGCTCTGGCAGCCCATCGCCTCCGGCAAGACGCTGCCGTACATCGCCCAGCGCGGCATCAAGGGCATGGTCACGCTGAACGGCGAGAAGATCTTCGACGAGGTCGCGCGCACGTATCAGGCGGAGGCCGCCAAGGCGGGCCGGAAGCTGGCGCTTGGAGAAGATCTCTGCTGGGGCGTGGGGCTCTATCTCGCCGACACGCAGGAGGAGGCGATCCGCCGCGTGGAGCCATATCACGACGAGCGGTACAAGTGGTTCGCGCCGTTCGGCTTCGTGCGCTACGCGGACGCCGACGGGCGCCCGTGGGGCACGCCGGGCGCGCCCACGCGCATTCCCAGCATCCGCGACGGGGTGGATCAGAAAGCCTGGCTGTGCGGGCCGCCCAAGCACGTGATCGAGGGCATCCGCTACTTCGAGGCGAAATATCCGGGCCTCGACCAGATGATGATCCACTGGGCGGAGGGCATGGGGCCGAAGGAGTTCAAGGAGCAGCTGGCCTGGTTCGCGCGCGAGGTGATGCCCGCGTTCACCGCCCGGCGCTAGCGGAGACCCCCGGGGGGTATACCCCCTCCCCGTAGTTTCCCCTCGTGGGAGACCCCCCAGGGAATGTATTTTTCCCTTGCGCTCCCTCGTAGTCTCGCGATAATACCCTCGGCCGGATCGGGAGGCGCCGGGCGGCACATCCCACTACTCGCGGCCTAACCACTCGGAGGGAGGACGGAGCATGGCGAAAGGCAAGAAGGCGTTCGGTGGCTACGCGATCAATTTCAAGGGTTGCAGCGACAGTCTCGAGTCCGTGATGGGCTCGACCCCGATCGGTCCCTCGGAGATGACGAAGAAGATCTGGGCGTACGTGAAGCGGAAGAAGCTCGCGAAGAAGTAGGCGGCGCGCTCCCGACCGGATCCATTTCAGGCTCTGCCCGGCGCCTCCAGGATCCGTACGCCGCTTGACTTGCTCGGCCCCGCCCGCCCACACTGGCGCTCGACACCCATCTTGCCAGGGAGGCGAGCGATGATCATCACGGCGACCGATCGGTCCACCTATCTCGACGTGTCGAAGATCGAGTGGGAGCCCACCCGCTTCCCCGGCGTATACACCAAGAAGCTCTACGAGGACGCCTCCGGCAAGACCACCTCGCTCACCAAGATGGACAAGGGCGCGGTGCTGCCCACCCACCGACACGTGGGGCTCGAGCAGAGCTACGTGCTCCAGGGGACGCTGGTGGACGACGATGGCGCCTGCACCGCGGGGAACTTCGTGTGGCGGCGGCCGGGCTCCGTGCACAAGGCGTGGTCGCCGGACGGCTGCATCGTGCTCGGGGTGTTCGACACGCCCAACCAGTTCCTCGACTAGATCCCCACGCGCTCGGGAATCTGGTCCAGCCGCTCCACCTCGACGTCCGGCGTGACCTCGAGGCCTTCCATGGGGGCGCCCGCGCGATTGCACCAGCACGTGCGATAGCCGAAGGCGCCCGCGCCGGCGACGTCCCAGGAGTTGGACGACACGAACAGGATCTCGCCGGCGGAGAGGCCGAAGGCGCGCGTGCCGAGATCGTAGACGCGCGCCGACGGCTTGTAGACGCGCACCTCGTCCACCGAGAGCACGTGCTGGAACATGCCGTCGAGCCCCGCCGAGCGGACCGCGGCGTCCAGCATCAGCGGCGAGCCGTTCGAGAGGATCCCGAGCGGCGCGGGGGCGAGCCGGGCGAGCGCGGTGACCACCTCGGGGAAGGTGCCCAGCGTGAGATAGGCCTCCATGAGGGCGTCGGCCTGGGCGGGGCTCGGCCGTAGCCCGAGCCGGCGCAGGGCGAAGGACAGCGCGTTGCGGGTGACCTCCCAGAAATCCACGTAGCGGTCCATCAGCGAGCGGAGCCAGGTGTACTCGAGCTGCTTCTGCCGCCAGAGGAGCGAGAGCGCCAGCGGATCATCGGTGATGGCGCGGCCCGCCTCGACGACGGTGTGGACGTCGAAGAGCGTGCCGTAGGCGTCGAAGAGGAAAGCCCGGGGCGCGGCCATGGGCGTGATTCTGCCCCGCGCGCCCGCCGGAGTCTAGCCCCGAAGCCTAGCCCGACGAGGGGATGGAAGCGCTCGAGCGCCGCGGTCCGCGGCGCGCCGGAGGCGCGGGCCGCCGGGGCGGATCGTCGGCGATGTCGAGGCCGTTGGCGACGAAGCCGTACTGCAGGACCTTGCGGGCGTCGCGGAAGGAGAGGCTGCGCGTCTGGGAGCCGAGGACGATCAGGAGGAAGCGCTGCCCCGCGCGCCATGCGGCGATGGCGAGGTTGTAGCCGGCCTCGTTGGTGAAGCCGGTCTTGAGCGCCTGGACGCCCCCCGGGTCGTCGAAGAGCGGGATGCGCCGGGCATAGACGCGGCCGCGGAACACGAACGTCTTGCCGCCGAGGATCGTCCGCGAGGCGGGGTAGTCGGTGACGAGGTTGCCGATGAGGGTGGCCATGTCCTGGGCGGTCGTGCGCTGGAGCGGATCGGGCAGGCCGTGCGGGTTGGCGAAGCGAGTGCCGACAAGACCCATGAGCTGGGCCTTGTTGTTCATGCGGTGGACGAAGGCTTCCTCGTTGCCGGCGAGGTGCTCCGCCACCGCGGCGGCGGCGTCGTTGGCGGAGGCGATGGCGACGCCCTCGAGGAGGATGCTCAGGGGCACCGACTCGCCGGCGCGCAGGCCCATGCGATAGCGCGCGGTGTCCGCGGCGCGCCGGCTGATCGCCACCGGCTCGTCCCACTCGACCTTGCCTGCCTCGAGGTCCTCGTAGGCGAGATAGAGGGTCATGAGCTTCGTGAGGCTCGCGGGCGCGTGATCCTCCGACGGATTCTTGGCGAAGACCACCTTGCCGTCGGCGTCGAGCAGGAGCACGGACCCCGCGCTCACGGAGAGCGCCTGGCCGCTGGGTGACGCCGCCGGGACGGGGGCGGCGGCGAGCAGGAACCCCAGGGTGATGGCAAGGGCAACGAGTCGGGACACTGCCTCAAATCTTAACGCGGCGGGCGAAGAGCGTGAAACGAAAAGCCTAGCGGATGGCGCGCTTCAGCTCCTTCGAGGGCTTGAACCGGGGCGTGCGCCCCGCCGCCACGACCATGGGCTGCCCCGTGCGCGGGTTCTTGCCCCGCCGTGGCTTCCGCCGGCTCACGCAGAAGGTCCCGAAGC
>DATEOQ010000041.1:0-3108 GCA_035273905.1 Candidatus Eiseniibacteriota bacterium
CCTCGGAGCGATGGCGCTCGCCGTCGACCGGGCGGCGGGCGTCACCGAGGTGTTCCGCGTGATGTACTCCGCGGCGCTCGCCGCGGCGTTCGCGGACACCGCGGCGACCGAGGTGGGCCCGATCGCCCGCGGCCCGGTGTGGGCCCTTCGCGGGCTCACGCCGGCCCGCGTAAAGCACGGGACGCCGGGCGGCGTGAGCCTTGCCGGCCTGCTGATATCCGTGGTGGCCGCGGCCCTCGTCGGATGGACCGCGAGCCGTTCGCAGCTGATCCCGGCATCGCTCTGGCCGTTCGCGGCCGCGGCCGGGATCGTCGCGACGTGGGCGGAGAGCGTGCTCGCACCCACGGCGCTCGGGCGGTCGCTGGGGCATCATGGGCGAAACGCGTGTCTCTCCGCGCTGGCGGTCGCGCTCGGCGGAGTCGGTTGGATCATGGTGGGAGGGCCTCGGTGATCGAGATCGTGTGCGTCGTGGGCGCGCGTCCCAACTTCATGAAGATGGCGCCCATCCTGGACGCCCTCCGCGCGTATCCGGACATCAAACCCTACCTCGTCCACACAGGGCAGCACTACGACGAGGAGATGTCGCGCGTCTTCTTCGTGGAGCTGGGACTCCCGCGTCCCGACAAGGACCTCGAAGTCGGAAGCGATTCCCACGGCCGTCAGACCGGCAAGATCATGATGGCGTTCGACAGCCTGCTCGACGGCCGCTCGACGCGCATGGTGGTCGTGGTGGGGGACGTGAACTCGACCGTCGCCTGCAGCCTCGTCGCGGTGAAGCGCGGCATCCTGGTGGCCCATGTCGAAGCGGGACTTCGAAGCCGCGACCGCACCATGCCCGAGGAGATCAATCGCCTCGTCACCGACGCGATCTCGGACATCCTCCTCGTCACTTCGCCCGACGGGATCGACAATCTGCGCGCGGAAGGCGTGCCCGCCTCGAAGATCCACCTGGTCGGGAATCCGATGATCGACTCCATCGTCCGCCATCGCGACGCCGCGCGCGCGCGGAACGTTCCCCAGCGATTCGGGCTCGCTCCGCGACGCTATGGCCTCGTCACCCTCCACCGTCCGAGCAACGTCGACGATCCGGACACGCTCGCCGGCATCCTCGAGAGCCTCCAGGCCCTGGCCCGGCGCGTCCCGATCCTCTTTCCGGTCCATCCGCGCACCCGGGAGCGCATCCGGTCGCTCGGGTTCCAGCCCGGGCCCGGCCTCGCCCTGCACGAGCCGCTCGGGTATCTGGACTTCCTGGGGCTGATGGATCAGGCTACGTTCGTTCTCACGGATAGCGGGGGAATCCAGGAAGAGACGGCCGCGCTCGGAGTTCCATGCCTCACCCTCCGGGCCAATACGGAGCGGCCCATCACCTTGACCGAGGGGACGAACCGCCTCCTCGGGACGGATCCCCGCGCCATCGTTCCGGCCGCGACGGCCCTTCTGGACGGGGATGCCCCCGCCCCGAGGTGCCCGGCGCTCTGGGATGGCCATGCCGGGCAACGGATCGCGAAGGTGCTTGCCGATCATGTGGAAGGGGGCGCCCCGGCCGGGAGTCGAAGGACCGTCCCGGTTGACACGTAACCGTAGCTCTTGCTACGATTAAGGACTTTCATGAACGTACCTTCTGATCTTCGAGAACGCCCGGAACGGGCACACAGGGGCCCGCTCCGCTGGGTTTCCGTGCTGTTCGCCGTTCTGCTCCTTGTCTCGCTCCCCGTGATCGCACTGGCGCAGAAGAGCGATTCGCCGCCCCCGGGCGACCGGAACTACAAGATCGGTGTCGGAGATCTTCTCAAGGTCGAGGTGGTCGGCCGTCCCGATCTCTCCGGGCAGATGGAGGTCGGACTCGACGGGCGCATCACGCTGCCGCTCGTTGGAGCGGTGAAGGCGTCCGAGCGAACCACCTCCGAGCTGTCGAATGATCTCTCGAGGCGCATCTCGCTCGTCAATCGCGTCGCGCCCGATGTCGTCGTCTCCGTGCTCGAGTATCGGAGCCGCAAGGTCTTCGTGCTCGGATCCGTTCTCATTCCGGGGACGTATTCCATCGGCGCCGAGAACATGACCGTCTGGGACGCGATCGCCCAAGCGGGCGGACCGACGGAAGACGCAAATCTGAGCGCGGTCGAAGTCATCTCAGGCGACACGTCCCCGGGGCACGAGCCTCGCACCGTGGACGTCGCCACGGCGATCCGCGAGGGAAAGCTCGATCAGCTCGAGCCCATTCGTCCGGGCGATACCGTCCGCATTCCTAGAACCGGAACCACCGTGGGGGGCATCGGCAACGTGGTCTACATCTTCGGCGCGGTGGGCTCGCAGGGCCCGCATCCCATCGAGCCGGGCATGGGATTGGTGCAGGCGCTCATCCGGAGCACCCCTACCGCGGACGCGAACTTCACCAAGATCGAGATCGTGCGGAATTCCGGACCCCGCATCATGCGTATGGAGATCGATCTGCAGCAGTACCTGGGGCACGCCTCCTTGACGGGCAATCCCGAGCTCCAGCCCGGCGACACGATCTTCGTCCCCCGACAGGGGCGTGGCATCGCCGGCGTCGGCTGGCTCGGCCTCCTCGGAGTGGTGGGCACTGTCCTCGGACTCTACGTAGCGTTCGCCAATCTGAACCACAACCACTGAGATCGATGCCCACGAATCCGAACATGCCGTACCCAGCGCCGCCGATGGCGCCGCCGCCCGAGAAGCAGCAGGTCTTCGACGTCCGCGACGTTCTCTGGCGCGTCACCCGGTACCGGTGGCTCCTGGTCGTGCCGATCGTGGTGTCACTGTGCTGCGCCGCGATTTACTACACGACCGCGCCCCAGATCTTCGAATCGCACGTCCTCGTGGCGCTGGACGACCAGACCCAGGTCTCCGGTGCGCTCTCGAGCCTCGTCCAGAGGAACCAGGATAGCGACACGCCGAGGGAGCGCGTGACCCTCGTCGACAGCAAGGTCCGGAGCCGACGGTTCCTCCAGGAGCTCACGCTGCGTTCCGGGATGAACCGGGATCCCGACGTCCTTCGCGATGCCCAGAAGGCGGCCCGCCGCTGGCGCGGCGTCTCCAGCGACGAGTTCGCGATCCGCTTTGCGTCGCAGCGCCTGAGCAAGCGGATCC
>DATEOQ010000042.1:0-8958 GCA_035273905.1 Candidatus Eiseniibacteriota bacterium
CGCGCCGTGCCAGTGCTTTTCCCCTGGCGGAAACGAGATCACATCCCCCGGACGAATCTCCTCGACCGGACCTCCCCAGCGCTGCGCGCGTCCGAGGCCGGCCACCACGATGAGCGTCTGGCCGAGCGGATGGGTGTGCCACGCCGTGCGCGCACCGGGCTCGAAGGTCACGCTGGCGCCGATCGCCCGGGCCGGCTCGTCCGACTGGAACAGAGGATCGATGCGCACCTGGCCTGTGAAGTACTCGGCCGGCCCTTTGCCCGACGGTCGCGATCCACTCCTCTTGATCTCCACGGTGGCTTCCTCCACAAAGCGATCGGTATTCAGGCTCTCCACCATGGTACTCGATCGGCCTGCTTTACATCTCCGAGCCCGCGGTCCTACTCTAGCCGCCGCTCTGCCGTCCCCTTTCTCTCCGGAGGCCACCGAGCATGATGGAAGCCCTGACTCACTGGGAAAGCTTCTACGTCATCGTCGGATCCTCGGCGGCCGCGCTGACCGGACTCCAGTTCGTCGTGGTCACGCTGATCGCCGAATCCACGCTGTCCGCGTCGGGACGAGGACTCGCTGCGTTCGGCACACCCGTGGTGGTCCATTTCTGCTCGGCCCTCCTCATCTCGGCGGTCCTGAGCGCTCCTTGGTCATCGATGACCCCGGTCGTCTGGGCGATGACGCTCACTGGACTGGGCGGACTTGGGTACGGGATCGCCGTGATCCGACGAGCGCGCGGTCAGGACGAGTACGCGCCGGTGGCTTCGGACTGGATCTGGCACACCGTGCTTCCGAACTTCGCCTACGCCTGCGTTCTGCTCGCCGCATTGGCGCTCCCGCGCAGCGCTGAGATCGCTCTCGATGTCCTGGGCGGCGCGGCACTCCTCCTCCTGTTCATCGGGATCCGCAATTCGTGGGACACCGTCACGTACATCGTCATCACGTACCGGCGGCGACACGACCATCCAAAGCGGGCGCCCACAGACGAAGACCAGGCGGTTCCTCCCGGGCAATGAGCTCGACGCGTGCCGACGTGATCGTCGTGGGCGCGGGCGCGGCCGGACTCGAAGCGGCGCGCCAGCTCCGCGCGCACGGACGGTCGGTGCTCGTGCTGGAGGCGCGGGACCGGATCGGCGGACGTGTGCTGACCCACCACGATCCACGCATTCCCCTTCCCCTCGAGCTCGGCGCCGAGTTCATCCATGGCGACGCTCCGATCACGACCGCGCTCCTGAACGAGGCCGGTCTGTCCTCGATCGACGTCTCCGGAGCACACGGCGAAGCCCATCGTGGCACCGTGCGGCGGGTGGCCGAGGAGCTTTCCGTGGACCGCGTGCTCCGGCGCGTCGACACGCACGCACCGGACGAGACCGTGGCCCAGTTCCTCGCCCACCGGCCCGGCGGTCCCGCGCTCGAGAAGGAGCGCGGGCGCACGCGACGGTTCATCGAAGGCTTCCACGCCGCGGACGTCACCCGGATCAGCGCGCAGTCGATCGCTCCCGAGCCGGGCGAATCGGGCTCGGAGATGGCCGCCCACGTCGGACGTCCGACTCAGGGTTACGACGCGCTCATGACATGGCTCGCGCGCGATCTTGGATCATCGCTTCGCCTCGACCACCCGGTGCGCGGGATCGCGTGGGGCGACCGGAAGGTGTCCGTCGAAGTGCGCGGACGCTCGAAGCGGAGATTGACCGCTCGCGCGGTGGTCGTCACCGTTCCCATCGGGGTGCTTCAGGCTGCGGCGTCGTCTGAGGGAGGAATCGCGTTCGATCCCGAGCCGCGGGGAATGCGCCGGGCCATCGCCGGCATCGAGATGGGACGCGTGGTGCGCGTCGTCGTTTGGTTCCGCTCGTTCCCGTGGGATGGCGGGTCCCGGTATCAGTTCATTCACCTGCACGACGGACCGTTCCAGGTCCTGTGGACGGCACACCCGGTCCGATGGCCCGTTGCGGTGCTTTGGTGCGGAGGACCCACGGCGGCGGCGCTCTCCGGCGCATCGCGTGGCGGGATCCGGAAGCTCGTCGAGCATCAGCTCGCCGCGGCCTTCGGAACCAGGCCGCAGCGAATCCGCGCCACCCTTCGGGCTCTCTGGTGGCACGATTGGAGCGCCGACCCCTATGCGCGCGGAGCCTACTCGTACGTCCGGGCGGGAGCCAAGGACCCTGGGCGAGCCCTGTCGCGCCCGGAGGGGCGCACGCTCTTCTTCGCCGGCGAGGCCGCGGGAGACAACACAGGGACCGTCGAGGCGGCGCTCGAGAGCGGTCGCCGGGCCGCACGCCAGGTCGACCGAGCGCTGCCCTGAGGCAGGCGGGCGAAATATTTTCCCTCAGTTCCGAGGCTCGGTTACCGCCGGCTTGTGAATTTAGGCACAAACCGTGACGCTCCGGCATTGCCGTCCCGGGCGCGATTGCTATGCTGCGTTCTTCCGCGTCCCGGGTCGCGGTCGCCGGTGGTGCCACCGGCCTCCCGTCCGAGCTGACCTCTCGGACGGCCGCTCCTCCTCTGGTCGAAAAGGATGGAGACATGACATCACGGCTCAAGCTGGGCGCCCTCATTGGGGTGCTAGTGCTCGCGATGATGCTCGTCGGCATGTTCGTCCATACCGGATCCAAGTCCACAGCCAAGGGACCGTATCAGTCCGCGCTCCAGAGCGTGGGCGTCGCCACGGCTGAAGCGGCGAAGTGCGCCAACCGCGCCTGTGAATTCGCTTCGCCGGGCTACGTGTGCCTCGAAGGCAGCGGCACGAAGTGCGTCTTCGGAGGCGGCTGCACGACGGTTGCCTGCAACGGCGGCCATTAGCTGACGCTCCGCGGCGGCCCGGCGGCACCGCCGGGCCGTTGCATCGATCCGTGCTACGCCCCTCCCCTGTCATCCCCATCGTCGCCCTGGCCGCCCTTCTCACGGGCTGCAGCTCGGCGCCGTCCGTCGTCTATCGGGTCACGATCGCGCCATCCTCACCCCGCGCCATCCAGGTCGAAGCCGACTGGAGCGGAGTTCCCCGCGACTCGTTCGTGCTCGGCGGATTCGAGACGGAGGACCATCTCAAGATCTCCGGTTTCGAGGCCGCCAATCCCGCCGGCGGGTTCCTGCCGGTCCGACCCACGGTCGGAGCGATGGCGGCCGAAGGGCGCACGCTCACCGTGCCCCGCTATGTGATCGCGGGCCCACTGCCCTCGCGCATTCGGATTCGCTACGCGATCGACCCTGACATCCGCGAAGGGGACGCGCATACCGGGTTCAGCGCCGTGCGCTACGGATACATCGGCCAGGGATTTGCAGCCATCGGCGGCCGCAACCTCTTCTTGCTTCCCGGAGCGGCGGGAGACATCCGCGTCCGCTTTTCGCTCCCGCCGGGATGGACCGCGGTCACGCCATGGGCGCGAGACGGGGACGGGTTCCGACCGGGTATCGCCGGCCGATTTCGCGACGAGCATCTGATCGCCTCGACGCTCGCGTTCGGGCCCTTCCTCGAGCGCTCGATGACGCTGGGGAAGACTCGTTATCGATTCGCCTACCTCCCTGGAAGCGCCGACTCGACGCTCTCCGCTCTCGAGAGCGTGACCCGGACGGTGCGATCGGTGGTTGGCGGAGAGCTCGGCCGCGCGTACGTGACGGCCGTCCTACCGACGACTCCGGACGGGAGCGACATCCACGGAGAGCCCTGGGCCGCGGGTCAAGGCGGGACGCTCACGCCGATCACGGCGAGCCGGCTCCTGCGCTACGCGGAGGCGCTGCTGGGAACGCGTCTCAAATTCGCGCTCTATCGGAGCGAGATCGAGCGCCCCGACGAGTACTGGCTCGTGGACGGAATCACGAACTTGTACGCCTGGCGCGCGGTCGCCTCCGCGGGACTCGTGTCGGAGCGGGAGGTTGTCGACGACCTCGCGTCGTCCTATGCGGCTGCGCGGCACGTCGATGGCGTCGAGCACAACTTGGAACGTCTCTACGAGACGAAGCTCGACACCGGCCTCGCGCGGCGCGTGGACGCGCCGTTCGTGCTTCACGATCTCGACCGCACCATTCGCGAGCGCACTGGCGGGCGTTCCAGCTTGGACGATGCGGTCCGTCGAATGTTCCGGAGCCGTCCCACCGCTTCGCTCTGGGCGTCCATCGAAGGCACGAAGCCGCGCGATTGGGATGCGTTCCGCCAGCGCTTCGTGCAGGGCCATCAGGCTGTGCCCGTCCCACGCGGATCGGAGCTCGCGCAGGCCGAGCCCACGCCCTCGCCGCCGGCGGGACGCCCCGTTCGAGATCTGACCGTGATCTTCACGGGTGACACCAACGGCTTTCTCGAACACTGTGGCTGCAAGGTGAACCAGTCGGGAGGCGTGGCGCGGAGGGCGACCCTGATCGCGCGACTGAGGCACGAGCATCCGGGCGCGCCGCTTCTGGATCTTGGAAACGCCTTCACCAAGCCGGAGACCGCCGAGGAGCTCGATTACCTCTCCCGCCGGGAGCAGCGGCTCTATCTCGAGACCATGGCGAACATGCGCTATGACGCAGCCGCCATCGGAACGAACGAGCTCCTGTACGGAACCGGGTGGTTCCGCGAGGCGACGAAGGGACTCGGGCTTCCCTACCTGTCGAGCAATGTCCTCGAGCGCGGAGTCGCGCTCGAGCCGTCGTGGCGCATCGTACGCGCGGGCGGTCTGCGGATCGCGGTGATCGCGGCGCTCGAGGCGCCGCACGGGCCGGCGGCGTTGGCCCAGTTCGAGGCGAGCACCGCGGGCCTCCGATTCGAGGATCCCGTGACCACGGTCACCCGAAGCCTCACCGAGATCGGCGACCGGGTGGATTTCGTGATCGTGATCGGCCGGCTGGAGGCAGGGACCATCCAGAACATGGTGGGTGCCCTTCCGAGAATCGACCTCATCCTCTCGAATGCGGGGGGCACGTCATCCCTCATCAAGGCTGTAGGGGCGCCCGAGACAACGGGCGACCAGGGCTTCCTCGGCCGAACCCTGGTGCTCCACGAAGACAGCCGGAACTACGGCCTCGAATCCGTCGATCTGCGCCTGGACGACTCGAGTCACGTGGCGAGCGCCAAGACCACGCACCACTGGCTCTTCGAAGACGTGCCGGACGATCCGAAGATCCGCGCCATGCTGACGCATTTCTACGACCAGGTCGGAACCCAGGACTCCGCCCAGGCGAGCGTGCGACCGCTGTTCCCCGCCTCGCGGGAGCGCCTCGACGGCGTCTACGTCGGCGCGTCACGCTGCGCCGCGTGCCACCGCATGGAGTTCGATCAGTGGAAGACCACGCGGCACGCCACGGCGTACAAGACGCTGCTCGACGCGCATCGGCACTACCAGCCGCGCTGCATCGTCTGCCACGTCGTGGGATTCCGCACGCGCCACGGCTACAAGCTCGGGGACCCGGAGGAGCCGCTGGCCAACGTGCAGTGCGAGGTGTGCCACGGGCCCGGCGGCGCTCACGTGGCGGCTCCCGCCACCGCGCGCATGGAGCGCACACCCCCCGAATCCACGTGCCTCGAGTGCCACAATCCACAGCACTCGGACGCGTTCGTGTACTCGGAGAAGATCCGGATGGTACGGCACCGAGCGGAGGTGGCTTCGGCGCCGTAATCGTTGTCACGCGCCGTTCAGCGCCTCGCTCGTGGCCGCATCGGGCGTGGTCCGGCGCACCGGAGTCCACCAGGCGCGCGCCTCTTCCACGGTCCATGGATCCGTTCCGCCGAGGCATCGCTGGAGCCGCTTCCCCAGCTCTTCCGCTGAAGCCGGGCGCTTGGCGGGATCCTTCTCCAGGCAATCGAGGATCACCCGATCGAGCTCCTGGGGGATTGACTGCTGCACACGCTGCGATGGCGGAACCGGCGTGTCGTTGAGATGGCTCAGTAGCGTCCGGATGGGTGTGTCGCGCTCGAACACCAGCCGCCCCGTCAGGAGCCAGAATCCCACGCAGCCCAGCGAATAAAGATCCGAACGGGCGTCCATGCGATCCGCTTCGTAGACTGCCTCGGGCGCCATGAAGGCCGGCGTTCCGGTCGTCGTTCCTACGGTCGTGAGCTGCACATCCATCGCCCTCGAGTCCGCATGCTTCACGAGCCCGAAGTCGAGGACCTTGACGAAGTCCTCCTCGCGTCCGCGCCGGCAGGCGAAGATGTTCGCAGGCTTGACATCGCGATGAATGAGACCGCTCTCGTGCGCGTCGGCGAGCGAGTGGCAGGCCTGGGCGAGAAAATGAATCGCGCGACGAGGCGAAACTGGCCCGTGCCGCTCGATGAGCCGCCGCAGATCCAGGCCGTCGAGAAGCTCCATCACGTAGTAGAAGCTGTGGTCCTCGGTCACGCCGAAATCGTAGATCTCGATCGTGTGCGGCGATCCCAGCGTCGCGGTCGCCTGAGCCTCCCGCTCGAAGCGCACGATCGCGGTCCGCGCGACTTCGGATTCGGGGCTCCCGAGGGCGTCTGGGCGGATCAGCTTGATGGCGGCGGGACGCGCGAGGAGACGGTGCCTCGCCTTCCAGACCTCGCCCATCCCGCCGTCGCCGAGCTTCTCTTCGAGCTCGTAGCTTCCCATGCGGCGAGCGTCCGAGAGCTCCTTGGTCATTCCGTAGAGCACCCGAGATCCCACGATCGCGATTCCCGCGCAGATGAAGACGGGCACGCTGTTGTCGGCCACGAAGCGCCACACCCACCAGTCGAGCATGGGCGGGATCCCGTGCGCCCAGAGCGACAACGACATGTAGATGGGCGCGAGCGATGCGCTCAAGAGCGAGCCGATCGCGGTCTGCCGCGGCGATAGAGGGAGAACGAGCGGCACCATCAAGAGCCACACGCCCACCCATGGCACATCGCCGGTAGCAAACATCGGGACCTGCCGCTCCTTGAGGCGCGCGAGGAACGTGTCCGGATTCCCGCCGCCAATGGCGACGATCTCTCGCATTCCATTGGCGATATTGGTTTCCCAGCCCCACGCGCCTTGCATGATCCCGAAGGTGCTGATGAGCTGGAAGGCGACCAGAACTCGGGGAAACAGCCGCGGCGTGATCTTCCCGGTGCGCGCCGCCCACGCCAGCAGAAAGCCGATCGCGATCGGGATGAGGCTGGGCGCGTGGTCCCAGTAGGTGTGGTCAGGGCCCGCGTGCGAGTGGGTCGCGATGCCGTACCCCTCCACGCACGTGTAGGTCGCGGAGTAGATGATGGCGAGCCAGGAGAGGCGGCGGCAGGCGTCCGCGTGGATCTCGGGCGCGACGCCCCCGTAGCTCGAACCGCCGCCCGCTTTGCCGCCCAGGCGAATCCCCGTCGTGGAATCGTTCACGGTGTCGGAGCTTACACCAGGGACTGGTGTAGGACATGGCGCATGCCCTGGCTGGAGCGTACAGTCCCCCGAGAACACCTACCGGGAGGCCCCCGTGGAATCCTTCCTCGACCCCGTGCCCGCCCTTCACTCGCGCCTCATTATCGCTTGTCTCATCGCCAGTTCGGCACTCGCTGGGACGGCTTTCGCCGACGATCTCCCTTACTACCTGGAAGACCGCGGCACGGGCGTCTCGACCTCGCTGTTCGGCACCTACGTGCGGGACGGCGAGATCCTCGTCTATCCCTTCTACGAGTACACGTCGAACAAGGATCAGGAATACGCCCCCGAAGATCTCGGATTCGTGGGAACCCAGGACTACCGAGGCAAGAACACGGAGCACGAGGCGCTCATCTTCGTTTCCTATGGCATCTCCGAGAACGTCGCGGTCGAGGTCGAATCCGCGCTCTGGACCACGGCCACGCAGCACAAATCACCGGACGACCCCTCGACGGCTCCCAGCGAATTCACGGAATCCGGATTCGGAGACACGCAAGCGGAGCTGCGATGGCGCTGGTGGAAGGAGACCGACAAGAAGCCAGAGCTCTGGAGCTACTTCGAGACCGTCTTTCCGTTTCAGAAGAACCGGAAGATCATCGGAACGCAGGACTGGGAGCTGATCCAGGGACTGGGCCTGACGCGCGGCTTTCATTTCGGCACGCTCACCACGCGCGTCTCGGTGGAATACCAATCGGACGAAGGAAAGGTCGCGTTCGGCGAGTACGCGCTCGAGTATCTCAAGCGGCTTTCCCCCCGGTGGCGTACCGTCCTGGCTGTCGAGGGTGAGGAGGACGAGGTGGCCGGGATCGTCGAAATCCAGCGTCAGGTCGCGCGGAACGCGCTGCTCAAGGTGAACAACGGGTTCGGTCTGACAAGCAAGGCACCCGAGCTCGCGCCGGAGGTTGGGATCGCGTTCACCTGGTAGACCCACATCCCGCGCGCCCGTCCCGTGTAGACTGGGGGGAATGGCGCCTGACCGGCCTGTGAGACAAGACCCCGGCCCTCCCACGCGGGGTCAAGATCCACCCCAGCGAGGCAAGGGGCCGTCTCCGACGCCGCCTCCCCCAGCCCCGCCGCGGCGGATCTGGCTCTTCTTCGTCCTCATCGTTCTCGCGAACATTCTCCTCACGCGCATGTTCTTCCCCGGCTCCAAGCCGGTGAAGGTGCCGTACACGCTGTTCAAGCAGGAGGTCATTCGGGGGAACGTCGACAAGATCTACAGCCGCGGCGAGAGCATGACGGGGCGCTTCCGGCACGCGGTCCTGTATCCCGCGAAGCCCGACTCGGCCACAGGGGCGCAGCCGCGCTCCGCCATCGACTTCTCGACGACGCTCCCCGCCTTCGTCGATCCCGGACTCGAATCGCTCCTCATCGCGCATGGCGTGGAGATCAGCGCCGAGCCGATCGGACAGGGCAACCCATGGCTCGGGCTCCTGTTCAGCTTCGCTCCCGCGCTCCTCCTCATCGGGCTCTATGTGTGGGCGTTCCGGCGCGCGGCCAAGCAGGGCGTCGGCGGTGGGCTCATGGGCATCGGCCGGAGCACGGCGCGCCGATTCGACAGCGAGACCGCGGACAAAGTCACCTTCGAGGACGTCGCCGGCATCGACGAGGCCGAGAACGAGCTGGTCGAGATCGTCGACTTCCT
>DATEOQ010000043.1:0-2408 GCA_035273905.1 Candidatus Eiseniibacteriota bacterium
CGCTTTCCCGTCTACGACGGCGAGCGCACGCGGGTGGTCGGGATCGTGAACGCGAAGGATCTGTTCGCGATCTACGCGACGAGCGGCCTCGTGAACCTCGAGGACGCGATGTATCCGACGACGTGGGCCCCCGCCGAGCGCTCGATCGCCGAGCAGCTCAAGGAATTCCGGCGCGCGCGGAGGCAGATGGCGGTCGTCATCGACGACAGCGGCACGCCGATCGGCATCATCACGCTCGAGGACATCGTCGAGGAGCTGGTCGGCGACATCGAGGATGAGCACGATTTGACCGCGAGAGCGGTGCGGTAGGACGTGCGGCCCGCGCGCTCGCGCGAGCTCGACGGTGAATGTAAGCCCGGGTGGCGGAGCTGGCGAGACGCAGGGGACTTAAAATCCCCTGGCCGAAAGGCCGTGCAGGTTCGAGTCCTGCCCCGGGCATTTGACCTTGCACGGAGGTCTGATTGCCAATCGAAGTGGGATGGCGTCCAGGACAAGCGGTAGAGCGTCCCGCCGTCCGCGAGCGAACCGAGGCCATCCTCGACCGCTCCCGAAAATGGACCATCCTCGCCCTGGCGGTCATCCTCCTGATCTCCCTCGCACGGGTGCCGCACCTCAACTTCCCGCTGGAGCGAGACGAGGGAGAGTTCGGCTACATCGCACAGCAGCTCCTGCACGGCGTGCCGGTGTACGTCTCGGCCTACACCCAGAAGCTCCCCGGCTCCTACTTCATGTACGCGATCTTCCTCGCCCTCTTCGGTCAGTCTCCCTTCGCGATCCATCTGGGACTCCTGCTCGTCAACGCCGCGACCATGGCCCTCATCTTCCTCACGCTGCGCCGGACGCACGGCGGCCTCGCGGGGGTCACGGGGGCCCTGGTCTTCGGTTTCATGGCCCTGTCGCCCACCGTGCTCGGCTTTGCGGGCCACGCCACCTTCTTCATCGCCATGTTCGCGATGGCCGGGCTCTACCTCTTCCTGCTGGCGCGCGATCGCGGTAGCGCCCACCTCTATCTCGGGAGCGGGCTTTGTTTCGGGCTCGCGTTCCTGATGAAGCAACCGGCCCTCTTCTTCCCGCCGATGCTCGCTTTGTTCATGGTCGTGCACGCCCTTGCCGCGGGATCGAAGCGTCCACCGCGATTCACCCTCCAGCTCCTGGCCTTCGTCGCGGGATCCCTGGCGCCCTACCTGCTGGTCGCGGCCTACTACCTTGCGCTCGGGAAATTCCCCCTGCTCTGGTTCTGGTCGTTCCAGTTCGCGAGGGAATTCGTGAATCAGGTGGGCCTCATGGACGGTCTCATGAATTTCGTCGACAAGGTGAGGACGGTGGTCTCGGGATTCGAGGTCCTCTGGCTCATGGCGATCGCGGGATTCCTGGTGCTGCTGCGCGATGTCGTCGGGGGAAAGGGCCGATACCCCTATCTGGCGTTTGGCCTCGCCTCCATGCTCTCGATCGTCCCGGGGTTCTACTTCGCGAGCCACTACTTCGTGTCCCTGCTGCCGTTCGTCGCCCTCTCGATCGGGTACCTGGTGGGTGCGATGCAGGGCAGGCGTGCGAGCATCGTCATGGAGATCTGGGTCGCGGCGGGACTGCTCGTCGGATTCGCACGATACGAGCCCTATTTCACCGGACGTGTTTCCGATGACGTCATATCGCACTCGCGGTACGCTGGGAACCCATTCCCCGAGTGCGTCCAGATTGCCGAGTACGTGAAGAGCCACACGGCGCCCGGCGATTCGATCGCCATCCTCGGCTCGGAAACCCAGATCTTCTTCGAGGCCCAGCGTCCCTCCGCGTCCAGGTTCGTGAACGTCTACTACCTCACGGCCGAGCATTCACGGAATCGGGAGATGCAGGTGGAGATGATCGGGGACATCGAGCGGGTGCGTCCCCAATATCTGATCTACGTCCACATACCGTGGTCCTGGGCCCTGCGCCCGACCACTCCGCGGGATCTCCGCAACTGGTTCGACGCCTACCGGTGGAATTACGAAGTCGAGGGTGTCCTGCAGGTGCACGCGGATCGGAGTGTCATGACCTGGGGGGACGACGCGCGCGCCATCGCCCCGGCGCAGAGCTACATCGAAGTCCTCCGCCGGATCGACTGAGTCGCTTCGCCGGCCGGTTTCGCGCCTCGACGCTCCGCCGTTGCTCCAAAGGCTCGATGGGACTACTCTGATCGCACCCCCCCGGTGCCCCGTGGAGCGGACATGCCCCGTGCCCTTCTAGGCTTCGCGATTCTGGCGCTCATGGCGCTGGCGCTTCTCCTACCTGGCCTAGCTCTGGCCTTGCCAGCGGGGTACTTCGTCGACTCCACTGAGGCTTTCGAACCGCGCCCTGCGAGGCTGGATTACGACGACGGCGACTTCACGCTCGCCATCCGGCGTCAGTACGCCAACATGACCGAGGAG
>DATEOQ010000044.1:0-3791 GCA_035273905.1 Candidatus Eiseniibacteriota bacterium
CTTCGTCCCCGGACTACCCTTTACGCCCCCGAACCGCCCAAGCTCGCGCCGTGAGGTGGATCGATCCATCGGGCTCTTCGCGGAGCTTCGATCGAATTCGATCCCTCAGAGCATTCCTGCGTTCCGGATCCAGCGACATCACGTACGCGGGGCCAGGCCCCTGCCCGCCCAGGAAGGGCGACCAGTAGTCGTCGAAACTCCGGAACACCGTCGGGATGTCGATGGGCCGCACCTCGACCTGGGCCAGTCCCGCTTCCGCGAAGACCGCCTCCAGCGCATCGGGATGACACAACGCGAACCGTGGTCCTTCATCCGCCGCATTCGGATCCAGCTCGGTCGCCGTGCTCCAGAAGACGCGCATCATCGCCATCTGTCCCGAGTAGTCCCAGACGTACACCGCGACCGTGCCTCCCGGCCTCGCGGCGCGAGCCATGTCGGCCGCCATGCGCACGGGCTCGGGGACGAAGTTCATCACGAGACCCGAGACCGCCGTGTCCACCGATGCATCGTCCACCGGAATGGATCGCGCGTCTCCGACGGCGAATGAAGCCCGCGGATCGCGGATGTTCGTCCTCGCGTACTCCACGAATCCCGGAGACGCATCGATCCCCTTCACCGACTTCGGCACCGTCTTGTCGAGGATGGTCTGGGACAGGGCGCCGGTCCCGCAGCCTACGTCGAGCCAGTCGAGCTGCGGCGGCATGGCCAGCCACGCCAGGAATTCGGGTGCGACCTTTCGGCTCCAGCGGCCGACGTATCGCTCATAGGGATCGCCGGTCGTAAAGACGTCGTGGCGAGCGGCTCGATCCATAAACGCTCCTAGAATGGTACGTACAGCATGGCCACGTATTCGTCGTAGTCGGCGTCCGCTCCGGTGGGCGTGCTTGGGTGATAACGGGCGTAGGAGAGCTTGACCTGGGTAAACGGCACCGGCTCCACGTCCACGTCGAAGAAATACCTTCGATTCACGGTTCGATCGCGATCCTTGTCAGGATCCACGTAGTCGTATTTGACGCGCACGTTGACCCCTCTCGAGACCCGGTAGACACCTTCGACGAACGCCGCCATGCTGTTGACATCGCCAGCGAAGCTCTCATCCGTCCCACCCGCATACTCCCCCAGCAGCGTCAGCGAATGGAACGTGCGAGTCAGGAAGAGCGACCATCGGGTCGCGTCGAAGCCATCCATGTCGTGGTAGCCCGACAAGCCGCCCTGGAGCCAGGGAAAAGACCAGGCGACCTTGCCCGCGAGTGCCTGAGCTTGACCGACGATGGGGTCGGCCTCGCCATTCGTGTACGAGAGCTCGAACCAGCCGTTCTTGCCCGTGGACCCAAGCGCGATTCCCGCGTCTTCCTTCTGAGAATCGTACGGGAGGAACGTGCGCGTGAACGAGGTGTGGTCGTCCTGTCTTAGCCCGAATGGAACCCGGAACCGTCCAACCTGAACGAAGGCGTTCTTCGGCAGATCATGGAACAGGGCATAGAACTCGCGCGCAACGTAGGGCGGAGTGATGAAGCTCCCTCGGTCATCCACCGTGATGCCATGGCTCCCCACCACGGTGAGATGCTCGTGGGGCGTGATCGCGACGCGGAGATTGGCCTGCATGGGGAAGAACGAGTAGGTGCCGCTCCCATTCTCAAAGTGGTCCCCTACGAAGATCGTGCGCATGTCGACGCCGAGCCGGATCCACTGATTGAGCTGTGGATCGACGTCCACGGTGCCGAACTTCGTCTCCTCCTCCATCGAGTGCCGGTTCTTGTCGTACGTGAATCCGAACTCGTTTCGCATGCCTCCGCCGTTGGGATCGAAATGGCAGGAGACGCACTTGGCGCCTTCGCGCGAGGCATAGAGCGGGAGCGCTCGCGCTGGGACCGCCGACGCAACCCAAAGGAGCGCGGCCACGGCAACGAGGACCAGGGGACGGGTTCCGATCACGGTTGGTTCCTCCTTCCTGCGAGGGAATACGCGGGCTCGGGCAGGCGCGCGACCACCAGATAGAGCGCGATCAAAGCGCCCCCGAGCCCGATGAGGGCGATCGGGACGAAACCGAATCGATCGATGAGTCCGCCGGAGGAGCCGGCGACCACCGCCCTTATCGGAGCCACGAGTGCGGGAATGATTCCGATATAGGCCGTGTTGTCCTCGTGCGGGCTAAATGCCATCGAGAGATTGTAGAGGGCGAGCATGTCCGCGACGATGAAGATTCCGAGCGCGAACGCGGTGATGAAATAGAACACCGGATGCCCTCCCACCAGCGCGAGCACGAGTCCGATCACCAACGCGCCGTTCGCGATCACCGCGACGCGCACGTATCCGAATCGGTCACCGATCACTCCGGTGAGGATGCTCCCCAGCATCTGCCCCGCGGAGCAGACCGCCAAGTAGAGCGCGGAGTCGCGGGGCTTCAACGAGAAGCGCGCCTCGGCGTAGACCGGATAGTACGTGATGAGGAGATAGCTCCCGGTCGAGAAGACGATCGCCGCGAGATAGACGCGGAGCCCGCTCCGGTTCCCGAGGATCTCACGCGCATAGCTGACGACCGTGCCGAGCGGCGTCCCAGCTTCTACGACCGCGCCCGGCTCCTCGCGCACGGGCACGAAGAAGATCGCCCCCGCGGCCATGCATACCGCAGCCACGAGGAAGCCCACCGCGTAGTTCGCCGGAAACGCGAGATGGGATCCGAGAACACGGCTCGCCACCCATCCCCCGATCACGCCCATCAAGGTCTGGAAGAAGAAGATGGTCCCGAACGAGCGGGCGCGCAGCTCGGGCCGCGTCACCTTGCCGATGAAGTTGATCCAGACCGGAATCGTGAAGCCCATCAGCACCCACGACAGGCCCCACGCCGCGACGAAAAAGACGATGTCCACACCCGGCGATGGCCTGGGCAGGAGTGAGAACCAGGCCGCGATGCCGAGATAAGGGATCGCGGCGAGCACGTGCAGCAGGATCACGAGCCCTTTGCGACGCGCGAGGCCGGCGCTGGCGTGCGCCGCGAAGGGCCCCGAGAAGGCGTTGGCCAGGATCCAGACCACCGGGAGCGCCCCGATGACCATGTTGCTCGCTCCGAGCTGGCTCAGGAACACGGGGAGCACGGCGACCATCGAGATGAGGGCGAGCGAGACACCCCAGAAGACCTCGACGGTCAGGAGCGACGCGACGTTCCTGTAATGGCGATCGAGCGGAAGGGTCAAGGCTTCGGACCGCCCTCGTGCTTCCCGCCCCCTTCGCGCTTACCGCCCCCCTCGTCCTTTCCGCCGTCAGGCTTCGCAGCGCTCCCTCGCCTGCCGCGAGTATCGCCCTCCTCCGCCCTTCGCCGCTCCTTCTCCGCGCGGATCCGCTCGAGGCGCTCGCCCAGCTCCTTCTCCGCCCCGCGCGCGACGGCCTGCCAGTAGCGCGCGTCGCGGAGCTCGTCCGGGAGGTACCGCTGGGTGACGATTGCATCGTCGTAGTCATGGGCATACGCATAGTCCCGCCCATAGCCGATTTGTTTCATCAGGGGCGTCGGCGCGTTGCGGATCCAGAGGGGGACGGGATAGGGCGGCTTCTCCATCGCGTCCGCGGCGGCCGCCTGGTAGGCGCGATAGATCGAATTGCTCTTCGGCGCGAGCGCCAGGTACACGACGAGCTGAGCGAGCGCGGTGTTGGCCTCGGGCATCCCGAGAAAGTGCACCGTGTCCTTCACGGTCACCGCCAATCGAAGCGCCTCCGGGTCCGCCAGCCCCACGTCCTCCGACGCGAATCGGACCAGCCGCCGGGCCACGTACATCGGATCTTCACCCGCCTCGAGC
>DATEOQ010000045.1:0-2068 GCA_035273905.1 Candidatus Eiseniibacteriota bacterium
TCCTCTCGGTAGCGCGCACGGTGGTGACGGCGGGATCATGATCTTCGGTGGAATTCGCCGGTCGATCCGGCGCAAGTTCATGCTGGTGGTGATGGCGACCACGCTCGTGGCGCTCCTTCTCGCCTCGATCGCGCTCGTCACCTACGACCTCCTCACCTACAAGCGCACGTGGGTCGCGGACCTATCCACACAGGCGGACATCCTGGGGCTCGCGAGCGCCCCCGCGCTCTCCTTCCAGGATCCGAAGACGGCGCAGGAGAACTTGGGCCTCCTCTCGGTGCGCCCGAACGTGACCGCCGCCGCGATCTACACGGCCGACGGACGGATCTTCGCCTCGTACCGTCGTGATTCGACCGACACGACACCCTTGCCGGTGCATCCCGGGCCGGCGGGACACGAGGCCGGCACGCGCGAGATCTCGCTCTTCCGTCCCATCGTGACTCCCGACGAGCAGCTCGGCTGGGTCTACCTGCGCGCCCGCTACGATCTGACCGCGCGGCTCCTGAGCTATCTCGCCATCGTGGTCGGTGTCATGCTCGCGAGCTTGACCGTGGCCGCGCTCATGTCGGTCGCGCTCCAGTCCTCCGTGATCCGCCCGATCCTCGCCATCGCCGGGGTCGCGCACGAGGTGAAGGACCGCCGCAACTATGCGGCGCGCGTTCCCAAGACGACCGAGGACGAGACCGGGTACCTGGTCGAGACGTTCAACGACATGCTCGGCGAGGTGGGCCAGCGGACCGAGGATCTGGAGCGCGCGAATCGCAGGCTCGAGCAGGAGGTGGCCGTTCGGCAGAACGCGGAGCACGCGCTGATCCAGGCGGATCGCCAGAAGGACGAGTTCCTGGCGACGCTCGCGCACGAGCTTCGAAATCCGCTCGCACCCCTCCGGAACGCGCTCCACATCCTCAAAGTGGCGGGCCCCGGCTCGGAGGATGCCAAGCTCGCGCGCGACATCATGGACCGCCAGCTCCGGCAGCTCGTCCGGCTCGTCGACGATCTTCTCGACGTCTCGCGCATCACGACCGGCAAGGTGGTTCTCCAGCGCGAGTCCGTTCCGCTCGCGGCCATCGTCGAGAGCGCGCTCGAGACGGTGCGCCCGTTCGTCGCCGAGCGCGGGATCTCGCTCTCCGTGGTCACCCCTCCGGTGCCGCTCATGCTCCGCGCCGATCCCACGCGGATGGCGCAAGCGCTCACGAACCTGCTCCACAACGCGGCCAAGTTCACGGACGCCGGCGGGCGGATCGACCTCTGCGTGGAGCGCGAGGGTCTGGATGGCATCACCATCATCGTCGCTGACACCGGGATCGGCATCCCGACCGACATGCTCCCCTTCATCTTCGACATGTTCACCCAGCTCGACCGCTCGCTCGAGCGCCCCTATTCCGGTCTCGGCGTGGGTCTCTCGCTCGCGAAGCGCCTGATCGAGCTCCATGGCGGATCGCTCGAGGCAGAGAGCGAGGGGCAAGGAAAGGGGACGCGATTCACCGCGCGGCTACCGGGGATCGTCGTGTTCGAGCCGAGCCCGGGGGGAACCTCCACCGACCGCGGCGCGACGGCGACGCCCGCGCGACGGCGCGTCCTCCTCGCGGACGACAACGCCGACTTCACGTCGAGCTTCGGGCTCATGCTCCGAAGCATGGGGCACGACGTGGTCGAGGCCTACGATGGAGCCGAGGCGCTTCGAAAGGCGCGCTCGGCGCCTCCCGAGGTCGCGTTCCTCGACATCGGCCTCCCGAAGATGAACGGCTACGAGCTCGCGCGAAGGCTGCGCGAAGATCCGGCGACCCGGCGCATCGTTCTGGTGGCCGTGACCGGGTGGGGCCAGGACGGGGATCGGAAGCTCGCGGCGGAGGCGGGCTTCGATCTCCACCTGGTCAAGCCGGTCGAATCCGCACAGATCGAGGCGATCTTCGCGGGGCTCGCCTCGATGCCGCTCCGCCCCGCGTAGCGCAGGGCCGCCGGCGCCCTAGTTCCGCCCCTTCGTCCCGTCCCGCAGCACGATCTGCCCTTTGCGGCTGAAGTCGATCGACTCGCCCAGGATCCGCGCGGCCTCCTGCGGCGCGTGGAA
>DATEOQ010000046.1:0-3619 GCA_035273905.1 Candidatus Eiseniibacteriota bacterium
GAAGGGGCCTTATGGCCGTGGCACGACGCTCCTGATCGGCGATGGCCACTCCGCGGCCACGGCGCTCGTCTGGCTGGATCATGCGTCGCGCACGGGCGCTACTCCCGAGGTTCACTGGATCTCCAGGCAGAGAGTCGTGCCGTTTCCGGAGATCGAGGGGGACCCGCTCCCCGCACGCTTCGAGCTGGCCCGTAAGGCCAACGAGATTGCGGCGGGCGCGCTGTGGCTGACGCGCCACCCGGGCGCCGGAGTGGCGGCTTACGAGCGTCATGGCCCCCGCATTCACGTGACGTTGGCCGATGGCGGCACGCTCGAGGTCGACCGCGTGCTCGCGCTCGTGGGCTATCGCCCCGACGTCGCGATGACGCGCGAGCTCCAGGTGCACTACTGCTACGCCTCCGAGGGCACCATGAAGCTCGCTGCGGCCATTCGGGGCTCGACGGGCGGGGGTGGTGATTGCCTCGCGCAGGTGGCGCACGGGCCCGAATCGCTGCAGAACCCCGAGCCCGACTTCTTCGTGCTCGGAGCAAAGAGCTACGGGCGAAACCCGCAGTTCCTCCTCTCGATCGGACACCAGCAGGTGAAGGACGCGTTCGAGCTCATCGGGTCCGCGACGGAAACCGGCGCTCCAGCGCCCGCGCGGTGAGCGCGTAGCCGGGCCAGCGCTCGAGCACGCTCTCCCACATCGTCCGCGCGGAATCGGGATACCCGCTGTCGTAGAGCATGAGCGCGAGGTGGTGCGGATACTCGGGATTCGCTCGGTCCATCGCCATCGCGGCGCGGAACTGATCCGCTGCGTCTCCAAATTGCTGCGTCCGCGCATACGCGAGTCCTAGATTGAAATGCGCGGCCACCCGCGTGGTTCCGCGCCGGAGCGCCTCCTCGAGCTTGGGGATCGCTTCGTTGTAGCGCTTCTGCTCGTAGAGGATCGTCCCCTCGCGGAGCCAGTAGCGTGGATTCGTCCGCTCCGACCGAATCGCGAGCTCCGCGTACACCAGCGCCGAGTCCATCATCCCGCGGTCCTCGTAGAACTCCGACAGCATGCTGTGCCCGTAGCCGCGGCCATACGCGGAGAGTGGCGCGTCCGGCGCGAGGAGCGCCTTGTAGCGCGCGATCGACGCGGCCTCCGTCGCGTTCACGAGAACGAAGGCGAGGAGGGACGCGATCGAGAGCGCGACGAGCGCGCCGCCCACGACGGGTCGGGTTGCCAGAGCCATGCCCGCCACGATGAGTGCGAGCACCGCGGGAAGGAGGAGGAGCGCGGTCAGATCCCAGTCCTGCGCCGGCGCGACCGGGAGCACCAGGACGAGGAGCGCCATCGACACGACGATGCCGGCGACGGCGAGGACCTGGGTGGCTGCCTCCCTGGGCAGGATCCTCCCGCGGCGCTCCACGATCCACGCGAGGCCGAGGAGGAGCGGAACCGGGGCGACCAGGAGGAACGCGTTCGCGGTATCGATCGCGTGCGGGGTGGAGACGAGCGGATAGGGGCGCATCAGCGCGACGGTCGCTCCTTCCGCGGCGCGCGCCACCATCTCGAAGGGGCGAAGCCACTGGGCGAGACGCACGCCCAGGGCAGGCAAGAGGAGCGGAATCAAGAGGAGGGGCGCCGGCAGGAGCGTGGCCTTCAGGGGCCTCGCACCGGGTCGCTTGAGGACCGCCATCGCGTAGGCCGGATAGAGCGCGGCCGTCATGAGATGGAATCCAACCGTGACCGTGAAGGCCAGCGGCAGGATCCACGCCGCATCGGCGCGGCGCACGTGACGGAGCGCGAGCCAGAGGAACGCGAGCACGGCGACGCTCGCGATGGGGTAGCTCTCGATGTACCCGTAGTAGAGCTGCGTGATGCCGGTCGTGAGGAGGAGTCCCCCCGCGATCGCTCGACGATTCGCGGAGGCGCGAGGGAGCGCTTCACGGAGGAAAAGCCACGATAGGGCGGCGAAGGCGACGCCGCAGAGGACCGGAAGGACGGCGAAGGTCGCGTCGGACATCGGGAATCCGAGGGCGCCCGCGATCGTTCGGTAGAGGTGCCACACGGCGGAGCTCAAGGGCTCGCTGAAGGGATCGATCCTCCCTCCGACGAGCATGTTGAGCCACACGCCGCCGTCGCCGAGGAAATGCGTGCGCGTCCGAAGGACGTAGAGCAGGACGCCGTACAGGGGAAGTGCGAGGAGCCAGAGCGGCGCGGCGTGACCCGCCTTGCGCCGCGGCGCCTGTCGTGTGGACGTTTTAGGACGGGACCGGGGTCGGGTGGGTTTGGGCCGACGCGGTGCGAGCCATCCGCTCGCGTCGAGCGCGAGCGCGGCCACGGCGAGGGCCATGAGGAGGAGGATCGGCTGTCGGAGCGACGGCGCGAGAAACGCGGCGGAGTGGATGCCCCAGTTCCGGGGTCCCGCCGCGTTCGTGGCCATCCAAACCAGGGCGACGTACAGGCCGGCCAGCGCCGTGAGCACCCACGCTCCCATGCGGCGGCAGTATACGCTTTCCGCGTTGCGCGGCCCTCCGGGGGGCGTACAATGGCGGAAGATCAAGCCCACACCAACCTTGCCCACCCTTGATCCGGGGTCGGCCCTGCTCCGAGGAGGCCGCGGAATGTCCGCGAACGATGACTTTCTAAAGATCCGCTCCGTCGACCACGTCGAGTTCTGGGTGGGGAATGCCCGCCAGGCCTCGTTCTACTACGTCAACGCGTTCGGGTTCACCGTCACCGGCTACGCCGGGCTCGAGACCAAGGTTCGCGACCGCGCGTCGTATCTGCTCCAGCAGGGGAAGATCCGCTTCGTCATGACGGCGCCGCTCAGCCCCGAGGGGCCGATCGCGGAGCACGTGCACCGTCACGGCGACGGCGTGAAGGACATCGCGCTCGAGGTCGAGGACGTGGATCGCGCGTACCAGGAGACCACGAAGCGCGGCGCGCGCAGCGTCATGGAGCCGACGACTCTGACGGACGATCACGGCTCGATCCGGCGCGCGGCCATCGCCACCTACGGCGACACGATCCACTCCTTCATCGACCGCTCCAAGTACAAGGGTCCGTTCCTGCCGGGCTACAAGCCGACGGGCACGCGTCCCGCGGACGGGCCGCTCCTCTACGTGGACCACATGGTCGGTAACGTCGCACTCGGCGACATGAACAAGTACGTCGCGTACTACCGCGACGTCATGGGCTTCAGCCAGTTCCAGCACTTCGACGACAAGGACATCTCGACCGAGTACTCGGCGCTCATGTCCAAGGTGATGGCGGACGGCTCGGGCAAGGTAAAGTTCCCGATCAACGAGCCCGCCGACGGCAAGCGGAAGTCGCAGATCGAGGAGTATCTCGACTACTACAAGGGGGCCGGCGTGCAGCACGTGGCGCTCGCCACGAGCGACATCATCTCGACGGTGGCCCGGCTCCGCGAGTCGGGCGTTCCCTTCATCAGCGTCCCCTACTCGTACTACGAGATGCTCGAGGAGCGGGTGGGGAAGATCGACGAGGACAAGGCCGCGCTCGAAAGGCTCGGCATCCTGGTCGACCGCGACGAGGAAGGCTATCTCCTCCAGCTCTTCACCAAGCCGGTGCAGGACCGGCCGACCGTGTTCTACGAGGTGATCGAGCGGAAGGGGAGCCGAGGCTTCG
>DATEOQ010000047.1:0-14460 GCA_035273905.1 Candidatus Eiseniibacteriota bacterium
GAGGAACTTCTGCTCCGCCTCGGGAATGCCGAGACGGTCGAAGGTCCGCTTGATGTCCGCGGGGACCTCGTCCCAGTTCTTGGTCTCTCCCTCGCTCGGCTTCAGGTAGTAGAAGATGTTCTGGAAGTCGATCTCGGCGACGTTGCCGCCCCACTTGGGAAGCGGCTTCTTCTCGAACTGCTCGAGCGCTTTGAGGCGGAAGTCGAGCATCCAGGCCGGTTCCTTCTTCATGGCCGAGATCTCCGCGACGACGCTCTTGTCGAGACCACGACGGCTCTTGAAGACCGGCGCGATGTCGTCGTGGAAGCCGAACTTCTCCTTGTAGCCTTCCCGGATGTCCAGTGTCTGCTGCTGTTCGTTCATGTCGAAGCCTCCTCGTCCTTAGGCCGCCTGGATCTCGCGGACCCAGTCGTACCCCTGGGCCTCGAGCTCGTGGGCCAATTCCGGCCCGCCGGACTTCACGATCCGCCCGTCGACCAGCACGTGGACGAACTGCGGCTTGATGTAGTTCAGGATCCGCTGGTAGTGTGTGATCAGGAGCACGCCCAGGTTCGGACCGGAGAGCGCGTTCACCCCCTCGGAGACGATGCGAAGCGCATCGATGTCGAGCCCCGAGTCGGTCTCGTCGAGAACGGCGATCTCCGGCTGGAGCACCGCCATCTGGAGGATCTCGGCGCGCTTCTTCTCGCCGCCCGAGAACCCGTCGTTGATGTAGCGCCCCGCGAAGGAGTCGTCCATCTTGAGGAGCGCCATCTTCTCCTTCACGAGCGCGCGGAATTCCTTCGGGGGGAGCGGCTTTTCGACGCCCATCTCCTTCCGCCGCGCGGTGAGCGCCATGCGAAGGAAGTTGGCGACGCTCACGCCCGGGATCGCGGTCGGATACTGGAACGCGAGGAAGAGCCCCTTCCGGCCCCGCTCGTCCGGGCTCATCTCGAGGATGTCGACTCCGTTCAGGACGATGCTCCCCGAGGTGATCTCGTACTTGGGATTCCCCATCAGCGCGTTCGCGAGCGTGCTCTTGCCCGAGCCGTTGGGTCCCATCAATGCGTGGATCTCTCCCTTGTTCACGGCGAGGGAGAGGCCCTTCAAGATGGGCTTTCCTTCGACGGCGACATGAAGGTCGCGAATTTCGAGCGTCGGCTTCGCGCTTACCATGGTCTCCTTCCCCTAGTATCGAACACGGCTTTCACCGCGCTCCTGTGATCGCGGACCGTTTGGTCCGCGCCGTCATAGACTGAAGCTCTCCCCGCACCCACACGACTTCTTCACGCGGGGGTTCTTGAACTGGATGCCGCTCCCGAGCATGCCGCGCGCGAAATCCACGGTCGTGCCGCGGAGGATCTCGAGCGAGCGCGGGTCCACGTAGACGGTGAGCCCGTCGTACTGGAGCACGAGATCGTTCGCGCGCTCCGACGTGGTGAAGCCCATGAAGTAGCTGTATCCGGAGCAGCCGCCCGCCTTCACTCCGAGGCGAAGCGCCTGTCCTTCCTTGCCTTCCTTGGTCCGGATCCGCTTCACCCATTCGACCGCCGCCTCCGTCATGGCGAGGGTCTCGGGCTGTGTGGCCGGAGCGTTCGGCTCGTTCGTCTGGCTCACGATGCGTTCTCCGATGACGCGAGCAGCGGGATCATCCCCGGGGCCGGCGTGTGGAAACCGGCCACGAGCGCGGGCTCGCGCGTCATGCCGTGATCCACCGGGCAGTGCGGGCAATCCTCCTGCGTCGTGCGCGGCGGCCGGCACTCCTGGCAGGCGCCCAGATATTCGAGCGATCCCTGGAGCTCCCGCTCGAGCGCCTGGTACCGGACGATCGCTTCCTTGGTCTCGGCCAGCCGCTTCTCGAAGATCTCCCGGATCCGGTTCATCGCGTCCGGGCCGTAGCGCGTGCTTCGCCAGGCCCGAAGAAGCGCCTGGATCTCGTGAAGCGAGAAGCCGCTGTCTTGTAGAAGCTCGATCCAGCGAATCCTGGTCTCGGCCGTGTCGTCGTAGAGGCGGAAGCCGCCCTGCGACCGCGCGGTCGGGGTCAGGAGTCCCAGCTCTTCATAGAGGTGGAGCGCCCGAACCGACTTCCCGGTCCGGCGCGCGAGATCGCCGATCTTCAAGAGCTTGCTCATCGATTCCATGCCTCGCTGCCCTCCTTACCGGATCGTACCCTTACGCGCACGTAAGGGTCCAGGGAAAAGAAGGCCGGCTGGGTGGGTTCCCCCACCTTCCGGAGGGCAGCCCTACCGGGTTGTAACAATTTGGGTTATCGGGAGACTCTCCCCTAGGAGACTACGCATCCTAAGAGAACTCGCGAGGGCCGCCCGGTGTCCCCACAGGCATCCCTCTTTTTTGGATGGACGGCCGGTCGTAACGATCCTAGGAGGTGCCCCTTGCGTCGAGCTCCCCGAATCCTCGGCATCACGACCCTTCTCACGGCCCTGCTGGCTTTCCTCGCCATAAGCGGCCTGAGCTGCAACAGCGACAACAAGAACCCGATGAATCCAGGTGGCGGCGGCGGGGCCGACGTCACGATCACGATCGTCGGGATGAACGGGGCGAGCTCCTTCTCCCCCAGCCCCGATACCGTGAATGTGGGACAGACCGTCGCGTGGCACAACGCCGACGCGACGACCCACACGGCCACCGCGAACGGCGGCGCCTTCAATACGGGGAACGTCGCAGGCGGCAGCACGAGCGCGAAAATCACGATGGGCGCGGCGGGCTCGTTCCCGTACCACTGCTCGATCCATCCGACGATGACGGGAACGCTGGTGGTGGTGGTTCCCTAGCGGATCAGCGGCGACGGATTCCCGCGGCGCCGAGCCTGCGACGGATCGCTCCGGGGGTCTTGGACCCAGCCGAAGTGCTGGTTGAGTGCTCCACGGTCGTCCATGTGACGAAGGGTAGAAGCCGGGGCACGCCGCCATGCGTGTCCCACGGGACGGGGTTCTGGAGCGAGCCAATGGGCGCGATCCTCGGGATCCCGAGGTCGGCGAACCGAGCCGCGAGCTTCACGCGCTCCGGGCCGCGAGCCTCGAGCCCGAGCGCCTCGATGGATCGGGCCGAAGGCGCGAGCACGCGCGCGACCTCGTCCGGTCCGTCGACCGCGTGCACCCGAATGGTGCGCCGCGTGGGACCCGGCTCGAATCGGGCGCGGTCGTCCACGATGACGGTCCACGTGGTCGAGCCGGGGGACTCGAGCACGCGCGTGACGGTCGCGATGCCGGCGGATTCGAAGCGCGCCTGCGCGCGCGCGAGCTGAACGCCCGCCGCCTCTTCCTCTTCCGCGACCACGGGCGGGAGATCCTTCGACGCTTCCTCCAGTGCGGCGGCGAGCGCTTCCCCGAATTTCTCCGGCGAGACCTGCCCCCTCCGCTCCACGTAGAAGGCATGCGGTGAGAGACAGCCATCCTGGTCGTACATCGAGACATCGTGCGCCGCTCGCGCGGCGAGGCCGCGGATGCCCGGGAACGTGAGACCGCGGCGTTCGATGTAGCCTACCGAGACCTTGGGTCCGTGGAGCACTACGTGGGCACCCGTCATGGCCTGCCGCGCCACGCTCCCGACGGCCTCCTCGCCGCCGAACGCGAGCACGGCCGGCGCCGCGGAGAGGGCGGTGCGATCCAGGCCTCCCGTTCCACCCTTCCACCAGACGACCGCGAGACACGCGCCCAGCTTCTCGTCCACCTCGGCGATGGTCCGAGCAAGCAGCGGCGCGAAGAGCGGCTCGCGCGCCGAGGTCTTCCCGAGGAGCGCCGATTTCAAGATCAGCGCCGAGTAGATCGGCCACACCGGGAGCATCGGCACGTTGCCGGCGTAGATCTGGAGCATCCACTCGGGGCCGTGCGCGCGGCGGATCGTGCCCCGCGCTCCCTCGGCGGGACGATCCAGCACCGGCACAGAGCCCAGCTCCGTCACGATCCACCGGTTGAGGCCGTTGTGCGCGAGCGGCTGGAAGGCGTCGTCGAGGGAGCGTTCGAGCATCGCCGTGGTGAACCGCCCGAAGGCGGCGAGGGACTCGACCGCTTCGCGACGGGCGGCGTCCTTCTTGTCGAGGAACCGCCGGGTCACCTTGTCGAGCGAGCGCACGATCTCCTGGATGGGGCGATGCGCCAGGTTCGTCTCGCGGGCTTCGCGCAAGACCTCGATCCAGCGGAGCAGATCCTCGTTCTGGACCACGGGCAGATGAAGATCGAGGGCCTCATGCGCGGGGCCAAAGCGCTGTACCGTGGTCTCGAGTCCCTCCTCGAGCCCCAGGGGCAGGTAGAAGGCCGGATTCACGCGCGGCCCTCCATCTCGAGGAAGCGCTCGAAGGTGAGCGAGCAGCCCCGCGCTTCCGCCCCGGTGAGCCGCCCCTCGATCTGGATCCGGCCGTAGCGAATCGACCCCACGTCCTCCGTCTGCACGGCGAACGGCGTCTCCACGTTCGCGAGGTCGTAGTGGACGAGCAGGCCGCGCGTGCCTTCGGGGCGATCCTTCATTGTTTCAGGATCGAGCACCCGCGACCGCACCCAGGGCGGGATCGTCTTGCCCGGGAGCGCCGGACGGTCCTCCGCGTGCGCCCTCAATCCATCGTCGTAGAACTGACTCGCGAGCTCGGCCATACCGTATTCATTTACCAGATGTGTCGGGGGAATGCCCAGTGCTCCCTCGAGCATTCGTTCGATTTCTTCGCGCGCGAACTCGGCGCGCACCCCTTTCGCGCCGCCGGTGTCCATGACGCGCGATCCTGGGGGCAGCTGGTGCCTCGCCGAGCGCTCGCAGTAGGCGGCGAGGAGAAGCGACGTCCCCAAGACGAGAACCGGCTCCGCCACCACGGCCTGGAGGGTTCGATCGGCAAGATCCCAGTCGGGCCGGCCGTCACGGACGATCCACACGCCGCTCCGAGCGAGCTTCGACACCACCTGATCGCACATGTACCAGAGGGACGACCGCGGAGCCTCGGCCCGCGTGGGGCCGAACACGATCGCGGGCATCACCGCGCCGTCGGGCAGGAGATGCCGGCGGAAGGACTCGAGGAGCGATGCCTCGTAGAGGTCCGTACGGCCGAGCCGCACGCGGCCGGGGCGCGAGATCGTGGTGCCGCTGGTCTCGAACAGCACCTTCTCCGTGCCCGGCTCGATCGCGGTGAGGTCGTGCGACTTGAACGCCGACGCGGGAACGGGCGGGATGTCGCGCCAGTCGCGCGCGGCCGCGGGATCGATCCCGAGGTGGCGAACGTAAGCGCCGTACGGAGCGATGGTGCGCGCCTGCTGGCGGAAGCGCTCGAGGGCGAGCGCGGTGAATCGAGCTTCGCGCTCGGCCGGAGGGAACGGGTCCCACGCGTCGTAGCGGAGCCGGGCGGCCGCGCTCATATCGTCCACGCGAGCTCCGCCGCCTCCTGGGGCGTGCTCGCGACGCGCACGAGATTCCGCGCCGCCTCCCCGAATTCGAACCTCCGGCCGAGGAAATCGAGGAGCTCGTCCCAGGGACCGCCAAGGAGCACGAGCCGCGCAGGCGCGTCCGGGCGTCCGTGGAGGAGCAGCGTCCAGACCCAGAAGAGCTCGTTGAAGGTGCCGATCCCTCCAGGGAGCGCGATCGCGCTTCGCGCTCCCCGGAGCAGGCACTGGACCCGCTCATGGAGATCCCGCGAATCCTGGATCTCGCTTAGGTCCGCGCACGGCGTGCGCGCGTCCGCGAACCAGCCGATCGTGCAGCCGATCACGCGGGCGCCCCCCTCCTTGCCGCCGGCCGCCACCGCCTCCATGACGCCGCTGTACCCGCCGCATCGGATGTCCGCCCCCAGGTGCGCCAGCTCGAGGCCGAGCTGCCGGGCGGTGCGGTAGGTGTTCGACGACGGGGGCGCCTGGCTGCTCCCGAAGACGGCGACCGCATCCCGTTTCATGGCCCCAGTATAAGGTCGGGGCGCGTCCGTGGCGCCGGAGCGCCGGCGAGGCGCCCCGCCGCGCCTTGGCGGGCCGATCGTGCTACCATAGAGGGCGTGAACGCCAAGTCGGCGGCCGGCCGGAGCCGCTCCTCCCGCGTCGTTCGAATCGCCCTCGCCCAGGTCAACACCACTGTCGGGGACCTGCCCGGAAACTCGAAGCGGGTGCTCGAGTTCCTGGACCGCGCCCGCGGCCTCGGGGCCGAGATCGTGGCCTTCCCGGAGCTGGTCCTGACCGGCTATCCGCCCGAGGACCTCCTCTTCCGCCCCGAGTTCATCGACCAGAACATGGCGGCGCTGGACGAGGTGGTGCGGGCGACCAAGGGCATCACGGCGATCATTGGATTTGCCGAGCGCGCCGGGGATCTCTACAACTCGGCCGCCATCGCGCACGACGGCGAGATCGCGGGAGTCATCCGGAAAGCGCACCTCCCCAACTACTCCGTCTTCGACGAGTTCCGCTACTTCCGCCCGGGTCGCAACCCGTTCGTGCTGAAGCGCGGCGCGCTCACGTTCGGCGTGAACATCTGCGAGGACATCTGGCTCCCGTCCAACCCCACGCAGCTCGCGGTTTACGGTGACGCGGAGCTCGTGATCAACCTCTCCAGCTCCCCGTTCCACATGGGCAAGAGCGTCGCGCGCGACCGCATGCTCGCGACGCGCGCCATGGACGGCGTGTCGCTGGTCGCGTTCGTGAACACGGTGGGCGGGCAGGACGAGCTCGTGTTCGACGGCAACAGCCGCGTGTTCGGACCCCGAGGCGAGTGCCTCGCACGCGCGAAGGCGTTCGAGGAGGACCTCGTCGTGATCGATCTCGATCTGGACCAGGTCTTCAGCGCTCGACTCAAAGATCCGCGCTCGCGGGAGATGTCGCAGCGCGAGGATGCGGGATCGCCGCTTCCCGTGGTGGAGCTGAGCCCGATCGCGGAGCCCGAGCGGAAGAAGCTCGACACGCGCCCCGCGCGCACGCCCGAGGGAGCGGAAGAGGTCTACGAGGCGCTCGTGCTCGGGACACGCGACTACGTCCGGAAGAACGACTTCAGCCACGTCCTCCTCGGATTCAGCGGAGGGGTGGATTCCGCGCTCACCGCCTCGATCGCGGTCGACGCGCTCGGTGCTTCGTCGGTCACGGGGGTGTTCATGCCCTCTCCGTTCACCGCGGAGGAGAGCGGCGTGGACGCGGAGGCGCTCGCGACGAACCTCGGCGTTCAGATCCTCACGCTTCCGATCGCGGCGGAGATGGACGCGTTCCAGAAAGCGCTCGCCCCCGTGTTCTCCGGCACGCCCGAGGACGTGACCGAGGAGAACCTCCAGTCGCGCATTCGCGGGAACGTGCTGATGGCGCTCTCGAACAAGTTCGGCTGGCTCCTCCTCACGACCGGCAACAAGAGCGAGTACTCGGTGGGATACGCGACGCTCTACGGCGACATGGCGGGCGGGTTCGCGGTGCTGAAGGACGTGCCGAAGATGCTCGTCTTCGAGCTGGCGCGGCATCGCAACGCGGCCGCGGGATCGAAGGGCTGGATCCCGGAGCGAACGATCACGCGCGAGCCGACCGCCGAATTGCGACCCGGCCAAAAGGATACCGATTCCCTTCCGCCGTACGACGTGCTCGACCCGATCTTGAAGGCGTACGTCGAGGAGGACTGGGAGGTGGAGCGGATCGTCGCGATGGGCTACGATCGTTCCCTCGTCCAGCGCGTCGTGCGCATGGTCGACCGGGCGGAATACAAGCGCCGTCAGGCGCCTCCAGGCATCCGGATCACTCCGCGAGCCCTCGGCAAGGATCGCCGGCTGCCCATCACCAACCGCCACCAGCCCTGGCGGGACTGACTCCGATGACGATCACCCGTGGACCATCGCGTGAAGGGGGGCAGCGCAACGTGAATCCCGACGTGCAAGTGTCAGCCGCCACCAGTTTGACGACCAACGGCCATGTGCTCCGGTGGGTGGCGGAGATCGCGCAGCGCTGCCAGCCCGACTCGATCGAGTGGTGCGACGGCTCCGAAGCCGAGCGCCGCCGCCTGACCGAGCGCGCTGTCGAGCAGGGCGTTCTGATCCCGCTCAACCAGAAGAAGCGCCCCGGCTGCTATCTCCACCGCTCCGATCCGGGCGACGTCGCGCGCGTGGAGCACCTCACCTTCATCTGCACGCCGACGAAGGAAGAGGCCGGCCCCACCAACCACTGGATGGCGCCCGCCGAGGCGTACGAGAAGGTCGGTACGCTCCTCGACGGGTCCATGCGCGGACGGACGATGTACGTCGTGCCCTACGTCATGGGACCGTTGGGCTCGCCGTTCTCGAAGATCGGGATCGAAGTGACGGACAGCGTGTACGTCGTCCTCTCCATGCGGGTCATGACGCGCATGGGCAAGCACGCGCTCGATCTGCTGGGCGACTCGGACGATTTCAACCGCGGCGTCCACTCGATGCTCGACATCAATCCCGAGCGCCGGATGATCTGCCACTTCCCGCAGGACAACGCGATCTGGTCCGTCGGCAGCAACTACGGCGGCAACGTCCTCCTCGGGAAGAAGTGCCTCGCACTGCGGATCGGCTCCTATCTGGGACATCGCGAGAACTGGATGGCGGAGCACATGCTGATCCTCGGGGTCGAGAGCCCCGAAGGGCAGACCACCTACGTCGCCGCCGCCTTCCCGAGCGCGTGCGGCAAGACCAACTTCGCGATGCTGATTCCGCCGCGTCGCTTCGAGGGATGGAAGGTCTGGACGGTGGGCGACGACATCGCGTGGATGCGCGTCGGGTCCGACGGCCGGCTCTGGGCCATCAATCCCGAGGCGGGCTACTTCGGCGTGGCGCCTGGCACGAGCCCCAAGTCGAACCCGACCGCGCTCAAGCTGGTCGAGCGCGACACCATCTTCACGAACGTCGCGATGACCGAGGACGGAGACGTCTGGTGGGAAGGACTCACCGACACGCCGCCCGCGGGCCTCACGGACTGGCACGGCAACAAGTACGATCCCGCGTCGGGCAAGCCGGCGGCGCATCCCAACAGCCGCTTCTGCTCCCCCGCGACGAACAATCCGTTCCTCTCGAAGCGCGTGAACGATCCCGAGGGCGTGCCGATCTCGGCATTGATCTTCGGCGGGCGCCGCGCGTCCACCATCCCGCTCGTGCTCCAGTCGTTCAACTGGATCCACGGCGTCTACATGGGCGCCACGATGGGCTCCGAGACGACCGCGGCCGCGACCGGCAAGGTCGGCGTGGTGCGGCGCGACCCCATGGCGATGCTCCCCTTCTGCGGCTACAACATGGGGGACTACTTCTGCCACTGGCTCGAGATGCGCGCCCGGATTCCCTATCCGCCCAAGATCTTCATGGTGAACTGGTTCCGGAAGGGCGCGAACGGCTCGTTCGTGTGGCCCGGCTACGGCGAGAACATGCGCGTGCTGAAGTGGATCGTGGATCGCGTGCACGGCTCTGTGGGCGGCCGCGAGACGTCCGTCGGCTGGGTGCCGCGGGAGGGCGATCTCGATCTATCCGGCATGTCGATCCCTTCCGAGGACTTCGCGGAAGCCACGGCCGTGCGCCCCGAGGAGTGGAAGGAAGAGATTCGCCAGTCGGGCGAGTTCTTCCACTCGCTCGATCCGTACATGCCGCGCGCGCTGGAGCTGCAGCGCGAATTGCTCATGAGCTCGGTGGACATGGGGACGCCAGACGGGCGGGGTTGATGTCGCCGCCTGTGATCACTTCACCAGATTGATCCCGGTCACCGTCATGGCTTCGTCCGAGACATAGACCTTCCCCGTGGGCTGACCGTCCGCGTCAGTCTCCTCGTCGACGAAATGAATCGAGTACCCGAGATACCCCTGGCGTGACCACCAGACCCGGACCCACTCGCCTTCCTTCACCGTGGTCCCGAATGGATCCAGCTCGATTCGATAAGCCGTGATACGGCAAGCGGGCGTATCGAGGCCTTCGACGCGATCGACACGGGCCGGCCACGGGAAATCGGGACGGATGCTCCAGCTCTGTCCCACACGGAGCGGATAGACGAGCTCCGTAAGCTCAAGTCCACTCGGCCCGCTCGCGTTCGACCGTCCGCCAACGCGAATCGCCTCTTTGAGAGCGTCGAGACGTCGAGCGAGGCGTTGAAGCGCTGGGTTGGCAGGATGGCCAGATGCCAATGCTGCGCGTTCGATCCTTGAAACCGTGGACAATCCTGCACGTTCCGCGTTTGCGCCGACTGACGGCGGACTCGTGAGCAAGGTATCGAGAACGAACAGACCCGCAGCGTCCTGCCTGAAACGACTCCAGTAGATGAAGGGACCGCCCTCGTCTTCCGGCACCTCGTGGTGAACCTGCTCCTCCACGACGTAGGACGCCCCCTCGTAGCTCGTCGCACCGATGAGACGGTGTGACTCGGTGAAGGCATAGGTAAAGAGAGGATCGCCCGGCGGGCCGTCCGTGATGTCGCGGAATGATCCGCCGCCCTCGTAATTCCAAGCATTCCCGATCTGAAGCGGATAGAAGCTCGCGGATCCAAACCCGCTCGCTTCGGACGCAGTGCCGTTCGAGAGTGTGGCGCGCGAGGGCTGGGTGGGCTCGGGCCCGGAACAGCTCGTCAGGGAGATCAGGGTCAGAAGCGCGAGAAGCCCTCGGGCCGTGGGAGATGCGAAGAGGGAACGCGAGGTCGCCATCTTGGTCCTCCTTTGCGTCGCGGCAACAACGTACTGCCATTCACTTGCGGTTCAGTTCCACGGAGACTGAGGATGGAAGGCCTCACCGCAGAAGGATGACCGGCACTGCCGTCTCGGTGCGACCCATCACGGTCCGCACCCAGTAGCGTCCTGACGCGACGCGACGCCCGCTCGCGTCCAGTCCATCCCACACGATGCTGGCGGCGGAAGCGCCGCCGCCGTCCCCTTCGAGCCGCCTCACTCTTCGTCCGGCTACATCGTAGATGTCGACCGTGAATCGTCCGAGCACGGGACCGCGGCCATCCGAGCCGGCGAGCGCGCCCCACACGGCGCGCACGTCGATGCGCACACGTCCCGGTGCGGGATTGGGCGCGACGGCAAGAGATGGCGCGAGCGGAGGAGAAATCGGATCGATCTCCACCGACGTGATCGGCGCGTTGCCGGGACGGAGCGAGAGAAGCCGGGCCCCATCGCTCGCAAGAAGCGTCGGCAGGGGGCCGGTCGTGGGCTTGAAGACCGCGGCGCTCATCGCGCTCAGCGGCGTCTGGTGCGCGGCGACTTCGAGGGCGAGGCCCGTCGCGGACCAAGGTGCGAGACGCGCGAGCGTGACGGGAGGCGTGTAGGGAGAGGACGCCCCGGTCACGATTCGATCGAGATACGCGCCGCCTGGCGCGCGGAGGAGCGCGAGTCCCGACGTTCCCATGGCCGCGGCGAGGGTTCCCGTCCAGGTCCCACCGACACCGATCGTGGGACCGAGGGTTTGCTGCACGAGCACGAGCTGCGGCGCACCCCCGCGCGGCGCGCGCACGATCTGAAGCCCGCCCGCGGACGCGGCCACGGCGACGTACACGCTGTCCTTCGTGTTGCTGACCCACGCGAGATCGCGCGCGTAGGGCGTGCCCCACGCGCCCGAGAGCGCGACCGTCCCTCGCGGGGTGAACGTGACCGCGGCGGGTACACCACCGGACGCCGTCAACGTGTAGACCGCAACCCCTCCGGATCCATCCGCGATGGCGAGATCAGGCGACGGGCCGCCGCGCAGCTCGAGATCCAGCGCGCTGCCGGGCGTCGCGAGCGTGCCCGCCGCGTAGGGCGGCAGTCCGGGGTCGAGCGCCGCGCCGAGGTCGATCGCGACGACGCCCTGCCCCGTTCCCCCAACGACGGACGCCGGGTTGTACGACGCCGACACCGCCACCGAGCCCGTGTCCGCGTCGGCCACCATCGCAACCACGCGCCCCGACGGCGTACGGAACCAGCCTACGTCCGTCGCGAATCCCGAGGTCGGAATGATGCGCAGGATGCGGTCGTCGATCCCGTTCATGTCGACGTCGAAGAAGTCCTCCCACGTGCCGAACGACGGATCGTCCGTCACGGTGAGGTCGATCAGCATCAGCCCGCCTCGTCCCGCCGCGCAGAGTCCGACGTCCAGCGTATCTCCGGCTCCGCGCACGAAGCGCGGCACCACGGCGATCGATGCCGCATAGGACGGGATGCGGATCATGCCGACCCATCGATCGTCCGAGCCATCGCCCCCCGCGTCCACCGGGCCGATCGAATCGGTCGAGACGTCGCGCACGGCGCGAATTCCGGTGAGTCCGGTCGCGAGGAGCCACTCGCCATGGGAGGCGAGGTACGCGGAACCGTCGCGGCCGACGACCACGTCGTCGCTCTGGAGCGCTCCGGCGGGAACGAGCGCGGTGGGCACGGCGCCCGACGCGGTCGAGAGCGCGTACCCCACGGAGTTCGAGATCCCGCCCAAGCTCGTCACGCTGAACTGGACCGCGTTCGCGTTCCCCGCGAACGCATTCGAAGCGATCGTCATCGACTCCGATACCGTGATGGTGCCACCCCCGGGAAGCGTGACGGGGGAGGAAGGAGGCGAGCCGGGAAAGAGCGAGCCGTCGTTGTTGGGATCCGGATTGACCCGACCCGTCGTGAGCGAGATCTGCTCGGACGAGCCACTCAGGCTGTGGATCTGAAACGAGACGTTGCCCGCCACGCCCGCCGCGGCGGCGAAGACGGCCACCGGCTTCACCTCCGGGCGGCCATCGGTCGCGGCGGTGATGATGGTGGACGTCTTCCCCGCCTGGGCGCCGCCGATCGTGTGCACGAGCACCACGTTCAGCACGCTGATCCCGAGCGCGGTGTCAGGAACGGTGACGGTGAGATTCACCGTGCCGGCCGTCCCCGCCGCCACCGTGATCGATCCCGAGCTCGGACTCACCGCGGCCGTGAACTCCCCGGAGGACGTCGCGCTCCAGGTGAGATTCGCGGGCGTGCCGCTCGCGAAGATCGTGAGCGGAATGATCTGCGGGCTTGAGCGCGCGAGCGTGGCGCCGGGAAGGAGCGCGGTCACGGGGCGCGGCGGGATCCAGTCGAAGGCGAGGGCATGGCCCGTCGCGGCCGCGCTCCCGATCAGGAGCAGGGTCAGGACGAGCATCGAGCGAACGCGAGCGGGGACGCGCATCGTGGGGAGCTGTCTCATGGAGTCATCCCAAAGAAACGGGGGGCCGGCCATCGCGCCGGCCCCCCACGAGCCTACGTCAGGAAACGACTACTTCAGAACCGTGATCCGGGAGTCGTCGCTGAACGACTTGCCGACGCTGATACGGGCGAAGTAATTGCCCGACGCCACGCCGCGGCCGTTGTCATCACGGCCGTCCCAGATCGACGTGTACGGACCAGGCGACTGGACGCCGCTGACGAGCGTACGCACGAGCCGGCCATTCACGTCGAAGATGCGGAGCCGGACGTCCTGCGAGCCGGCGTTCCGCGGAATCACGTAGCTGAGCTTCGAGATCGGATTCGCGGGATTCGGCCCGCTGTTCCCGAAGGAGAAGTGATCCAGATCGCCACCGCGCATCGCCAGCGCGGCGTTGACCGCCGGCGCCACCGACGCATCCAGCCTGTACGTGGCCGGAGTCGGAACGCGCGGAGCGGCCGTCGGAGCGAGGAGCGATCCGTAGAAGTCGGTGACCAGGATCGTGAACTTAAATGATTGGTTTCCACCGCCCTGGCCGGGCTGGGCCGGAACGGTGTAGACGACCTTCGGATCGAGCCCCGTGAAGTCGTCGTTGAACGCCACGATGTGATTGCTATTGTCGATGAGGAACATCACGTAATCCGGGTCGTTCCGGCCGTCGAGCGCGCCGGTGTGCGTCGCGGAGGCCGTGATCGTCTCACCCGGCTTCGCGGTGAGGCTGTAGTAATCCTGATCGCCTGCGGGGCCGTACGTCGCCGGCTGATTGACCACCGGAGGCGCGAGGACCGTCGCGTTGTTCTTGGCGCCGTTCGGCTCGAGCGCGTCTTCCCCGATGCCGGGGATCACGACGCTCGACTGAAGGCTCCTGTGACCGAACTTGTCGACGGCCTGGGTGGAATAGATGCCCGGCACCGTCGGCTGGGGATCGAGCTTGATGCTCCCGGAGTTGCTGCTTCCAACCGTGCTGTACGTACCAGGGGCGCCCGGGGACCGGACGATCAACTCGACGTGATCGAGCGAGTTGTGCGGAAGGCCGAACTTGTCCTCACGCACGTCCAGCGGCGGGATGTAGCTGAACTCCATCTGCGTCGCCTTGCGGTTGCCGCCAAGGTTCGACGCACCGCGAATCGGCGTGTCGGACGCATTGGTGAGCTGGCAGCGCATGGTGACCGCGATGTTGCGATCCACGAGCACGCCGGCGCCCGCCGTACCGCTGACAGGAAGCGTGTACGAGTTCCCGAAGATGCCGCGCTCCAGCGTCACGAGATCGGCGCGCAGGAACGGGAAGTTGTTCGGGAAGCCCGGCGTCGTCAGCTGGTTCGGGAACTGGAGCGCCCAGAAGTAGGTCGCGCCGTTGATCCCGGCCAGATTGATCGGCACCGTGTTCACCCCGTTGGGATTGCCGACGAAGG
>DATEOQ010000048.1:0-4418 GCA_035273905.1 Candidatus Eiseniibacteriota bacterium
CGAGACTCTCGATGATGGACGCCTGCTCGAACGCCGTGTTCGTGCGCGTGCCCTGATCGAGCATGCCGGCCGTGAACGTGCCGAGGCCGCTCTTCCCGGGCGGATCGAAGATCGCGCCGGCCTTCACGACGCCGTGCAGCGCGACGGTGGGGTTCGCGTGGTTCTCGCGAAGGATGATCGTGAGGCCGTTCGAAAGGACCATCCGGACTGCTTGCGCGGCGGGAGACTCCAGTCCGGCCCGGGTCATGCCGCGTGCGAGCCGTTCGTCGGAGGGATCGGATCGTAGGCGCCCACGGTGCGGGTGTCCTCGGTGAGATAGGCCTCCGCGACCCGGCGCACGTCGTCCGGGCCGACCGCGGCCAGGTGCTCCAGATAGGTGTCTAGGTATCGGTAGGACGCCACCGTCTCGAAGTACCCCAGTTGCTGCGCCAAGCTCCGGATGGAATCCTTGGAATAGACGAACGAAGCCTCGACCTGCCGCTTGGCCCGGGCCAGCTCTTGGGGTGTAACCGGCTGAGTCCGGAGAAGTTCCACTTCGCGGTGGAGCGCCGCTTCGACCTGGTCGAGGGTGGCGTCCGGGGCGACGGTCGCCTGCGCGACCAGGAGGAACGGGTCGCGCGCGGTCTCGTTGGCCGCGTCCACCTCGGTCGCGAGCTGGGTCTCCACGAGGCCGCGATAGAGCCGCGACGTCCGGCCGTGCCCCAGGATCATCCCGACCACGTCGAGCGCGTAATTGTCCTCGTGCGCGAGCTCCGGGTTCCGCCAGCCCACGACGAGGTAGCGCGTGTCTCCGGGCTTCCGGATCTTGAAGCGGCGCTCCCCCGTCTGCGGCGGCTCGACCACGCGCACCGGCGGCGGCTCCGGCCCGCGCGGGATGTCCCCGAAGTGACGCTCGACGAGCGCGAGGCCCTCCGCACGATCGACATCCCCCACGATCACCGCGACCGCGTTGTTCGGAACGTAGTGCGTGCGGTAGTAGGCCCGGATCTCCTCGGTCGTGATCTGCTCGACGTCCGTCCTCCAGCCGATGGTCGGCCAGTGGTAGGGATGCGCCTTGAAGGACTGCGCGAGGAGCTCGAGGAACATCGCGCGGTGCGGATTGTCCTCGTTCCGCTCGAGCTCCGAGCGCACCACGGTCATCTCCAGGCGGTGCTCCTCGTCGGGGATGAGCGCATTCGACATGCGGTCGGCCTCGAGCTCGACCGCCAGCTCCAGCCGGTCGCTCGCGAGCACCTCGTAATAGCACGTGTAGTCGAGCGACGTGCCCGCGTTGAACGAGGCGCCGTGGCGCTGCAGCACGCGCGCGATCTCGCCCTTTCCGTACGTCGGCGTTCCCTTGAACATCATGTGCTCGAGGAGATGCGAGATGCCGGTGATGCCGGAGGCCTCGTTCCGAGAGCCGACCCGGTACCACACCATGAAGGAGACGACGGGGGCGGTCCGGACCTCCTGGATCAGCACCTTGAGGCCATTGGCGAGGGTCGTCTCGTGGACCGGCGACCGCGCCGCCGCGGCCTGGGTGGGATTCATTGCACCGAATGTATCACGCTTCGGCGAGACGGAGCACGGCGACGCACTCGATGTGCGGCGTGTGCGGGAACATGTCCACCCCGCGGACCGACTCGAGACGGTAGCGCGACGCGCAGAAGAGGGCGAGGTCCCGGCCGAGCGTGCTCGGATTGCACGAGACGTAGACGAGCCGGGGCGCGCCCAGATGATTGAGCCGCTGGATCACGCCGGGATGGAGTCCCGCCCGCGGCGGGTCGACGAGCACCGCATCGATGTCGGGGCGGTCCACCGCCGCGCCGGACGTGCGCGTCCCCAGTCCGAAGCGGTCGCGGAGCACCTCCATCGCCTCGCCCGTCACGAAGCGCGCGTTCTCGATCCCGTTCCGGGCTGCGTTCCGCTCCGCGTCCTTCACCGCGACGGCCGATGATTCGACTCCGATCGCCTCGCCCGCGGCGCGCGCGATCGGGAGCGTGAAGGTGCCGGTCCCCGAGTAGACATCGAGCACGCGGTCGTCCGCGCGGAGGGCCAACCCCTCGAGCGCGAGCCGGAGGAGCTGTTCCGCCTGCTCGGTATTCGTCTGGAAGAACGAGTTCGGGGAGATCTCGAAGGTGATCCCGCCGAGCACGTCCTCGATCGTCCCGCCTCCGAAGAGCACGCGCTCCTCCTCGCCGGTCGCGACCTGGGCGCGCCTCCGGGTCGTGTTGAGCACGACCGTTTTCACGGCCGGAAAGGCGCGCGGCAGATCGGAGGCGAGCGCGTGGAAGAACGGGTGATCCTCGGAAGCGACCACGTTCACCATGACCTGGCCGGTGCGGATGCCTTCGCGGACGGTAAGGTAGCGGAGGAGTCCGTGATGCGAGCGCGAGTCGTAGGCGGTGAGGGAGGCGCGCCGCGCGGCCTCGCGCACGAACGCCACGATCTCGCTCGAGATGGGGGTCGCGATGTGGCAGCGCGCGAGGTCGAACGTCCGGTCGAAGAATCCGCGCACGTGGAGCCCCAGCGTGAGCTGCCCGCCGGCGTCGCGCGCGAACGAGTACTCCATCTTGTTCCGGTAGTGGAAGAGCTTCGGCGCGGGCACGATCGGCGAGGGGGCCACGCGGAGCCGCCCGAGGTGCTCGAGACACTCTTCGATCTGCCGCTCCTTGTGCCGGAGCTGCTCCGCGTAGTCGAGGTCCTGGAACCGGCACCCGCCGCAGGTCGGGACGTGCTCGCATCGGGGCGCGATCCGCGCGGGCGAGGGACGAAGGATCCGCTCGGCGCGCGCTTCAGCGTAGCTTCGCCGCTTCTTGAAAACGGTGGCCTGGACGCGGTCCCCGGGGAGCGCGTTCTCGACGAAGATCACGAACCCATCGAGCTTCGCGAGCGCCTTGCCGCCGAACGCGAGATTCTCCACCTCGAGCTCGAGGCTCTGGCCCTTCTTCACGGGGGCCGCGGGCGGGTCCGATCGCGCGCCGGTTCGCGGCTCCGCGGCGTCCGTAAACGCTTCGTCGTGGGCGTTCATCCGCGCAGTCTACACCAGCGCCGCCGGTCCGATCCGGGCCGTCGCGACGCCAGAATCGCGCTGCAGATGGAGCGCCAATCGGCCGATCAAGCCTCCGTGGAGCCGACCCCCCGCCATCCGGTGCCCCTGAGCGCCTATCTCGTCGCCATCTGCGTCGTTCCGATCCTCGTCGCGGCCGGGTTCGCGCTCGTGGCTCTATCGCGCCACCCCGATAACGAAAGCGATCGCGCCGCCGCGGAAGCGCTCTCGCGCCGTGCGCCGGCCGTGGAGCGGGCCATCGCGGATGAAGGGGAGCGCCTCGAGCGGCTCGCGACCGTTCTCGCGCGCGATCCCAAGTTCTACGCGTCGCTCGCCCTGCCCAAGTCGGACCGGGGCAAGCGGGAATACAAGGACGCCGTCGAGAGCGTGCTTCGCGACTTCCAGCGCGACGCGCTCACGCCGGTCTTCGCGGTCACCGACGAGCGCGGCGCGCTCCTCTCTCGCGCGCTTCCGCCCGACGAGCCCACGGATTTCTCGAAGGCGCCGTTCGTTCTGGACGCCGTGCGCGGCCGGCCGGGGCACGGTGTCCTGATCGAGATGGGCATGGCCTACTGCGTGGTGGCCGTGCCGGTGACCGCGGGGGGCGTCGTCGTCGGATCGCTCTGCCTCGGGACCGCGCTCGACACCGACGTGGCCGGCGCACTCAAGGACGCGATCGGGGCCGATGTCATGTTCACGATCGGGGAGTCCGTGGCCTCGACCACGCTCGCCCCCTCGCCCGTCCGGAAGTCGATCGCGCAGCGGATCGGGGACCGAAGCCTCGACACGTCCGATCAGGCCCGTCCGCGCCCCGCCGCGGGCGATCGGACCCGGCCCGCCCCCGACGTGGACGTGGTCGAGGCGTCCGGCTCGCGCTTCCTTGCGTTTCACCGCTCCATCGACACGCCGATCGCGGGGGGCGGCCCGCTCGGCTACGTTCTGATCCGACCGCTCGAGTCGGCCTCGTCTCCGCTCGTGCTCTTGCGGCGCGATCTCTGGAAGGCGTCGGGCATGGGACTCCTCGCGGCGCTCCTCGCCGGCGGCGCGATCGCGGGCGTCGTCTTCGTGCGCCGGCGGCGCGGCGAGCGCGCGCACCAAGCCGAGATCCACTCGCTCGAGACGCGGCTTCGCGCCGCGGAAGCGATCCTCGCGGACGTGGCTCCCGCCGTGCGCGAGGCGGCGGGCTCGATCGCGACCACGGCTTCGTTCCTCGCGGCGCCCGATCTCGGCACGCTGTCCCCTCCCCAGCAGGAGGGAATGGGCGCGATTTCCCGGACGGCCGTGTCGCTCGAGCGGACGGCACGGGATCTCGACGACCTGGGCGCCCTCAAGCGCCGCGCTCTCGAGCCGAGCCTGCGTCCGGCGGACCTCGGAACGCTGGTGGAGCGCG
>DATEOQ010000049.1:0-3554 GCA_035273905.1 Candidatus Eiseniibacteriota bacterium
GTTCCCGCGACGCAGGTCTTCACGCTTCCCGATTCGATCCCCTACCAATCCGCCGTTCTGATTCCTTTGAACTACGGCACCGCGTATGTCGCGCTCTACCGCACCGGCCCCGTGGAGCCGGGCATGCGCGTCTTCATCCACGCCGCCGCGGGCGGTGTCGGCATGGCGGCCGTGGATCTCGCGCGGCGCGCGGGGCTGGAGGTCGTGGCCGCGGCGAGCACGCATTTCAAGCGTGCCCGGCTGGTGGCCGAGGGTGTGCGCCACGTCGTGCCGGCCAAGCGGATGCGCGTCCACAAGGTCTCGGACCGGTTGTTCGGCGGTCCCGCCTTCGACATCGTGCTCGACTCGGTCGGCGGGCGCTCGATTCCCGACGGCTTGCGGTCGTTGAGGCCGGGCGGGCGCGTGGTGAGCCTCGGCGTCGCCGATCTCTCGCGCCGCGGGCTACTCGGCGCGGTCGGGTTCCTGCTGGGCGCGCCGCGCTTCACGTATCTGCATTTGCTGACCCAGAGCCGCGGGATCTACGGCGTGAACCTGAGGCGCCTCATGGAAGACGCGGATCTCGTGCGCGAGATCATCGAGACCCTGGTGGGCTGGGCCGCGGTCGGAGAAATTCGCCCGGAGCCGGGCCGCGTGATGTCGCTCGCCGAGGCCGCCGAGGCGCACCGGATCTTGGAGTCGCGGGGGAACGTCGGGAAGATCGTGCTGCGGACGTAGGCGCGGCGGGTCGGCTCGGGGCGGTCGACACGCCATTCGAGGCTCAAGCCTCGGTTTTCGCGCCGAGAGCGGTCGGGCTGCGGGCGCCGTTCAGCTCGTGACCGGCGCAACGAGCCGGCGTAGATCCGCGAGCACATCGGGCCAGGCCGCCGCGTAGTTCCTCCGCGCCGCGAGCCTCCGATCGGCGGCGACGCTCTCGAATCCCGAGTGGATCACGCTGAGCGAAGAGCCCGACGCCTCCGGCTCGATCCGGAACTCGACCCGCGTCGAGGCGCCCCAACCTTCACCCGCCCACTCCCACGAGAGCGCGACGCGAGACTCGGGCGTGATCTCCTCGATGCGCCCTTCTTCGACGACCTGCCGGCCCTGATACCGCGACGTGAGCCGGAACGCACCGCCCGGCGCCGCATCGAAGCGATCGACGTGCGCCACCCATTTGTCGAGTCCCGGTCCCGTCGCGATGAGCGGCCAGAGATCCGCCGCCGCGCGTGGCAGAACGGCGCGGGCGAACACGGGAACGTCCGCGCCCCAGGAGGACGCGTCGACCCCGTCGTTGACGGCGGAGCGGAGCGCCGCGAGCGCCTGCGTCCAGAACTGACGCTCGCGCTTTCGCTCGATATCGGTGCGCGAGTCGTGCTGCACGATGGTGACGCGCGATCCGGGCCCGTCCCCCTCGAGGAGGATGGTGAGGCCGCGCTCGGAGCCGAGTGCCCGCGTGGCGAGGGCGAGACGCACCGGCGGCACCGCCTCGATCACGCGCCCGCGCGTCGTGTCGCCATTGGCGTGCTCGATCGTGAGCTCCGCGCCGCGCGAGAGATCCAGATCGCCGCGTCCGAGCCACCGAGCGAGAAGCTCCGGCCGGGTGAGATGCGCCCAGATTTCGAGAACCGGGCTGCGAAAGGAGCGGGTGATGGACGAGGCCGAGGTGCCCACGCGCGACATCGTACCCGATGGGACGATCGCTGTCGCGCCGAGTGCTAGGCTGACGGGCATGGCCGGTTTGAGGTCGGTCGCGGTGCGGATATGGGCGCTTCCGACGACGCTCGTGGGGCTCGTCCTTGCCGCCGCCGCCTTGTTCGGCGGGCACGCCCGCGTGAAGGCCGGCGTGGTCGAGGCATGGGGCGGCTGGCTGGCCGGGCTTCTCCGGGTCTGGCCGCCCGGCGCCGCCGCTATGGCCCTCGGCCACGTCATCCTCGCGATGACCGAGGTGGATCTCGAGCGCCACGCCGAACACGAGCGCGTGCACGTGAGACAGTGCGAGCGCTGGGGCCCTTTGTTCCTGCCCGCCTATGGTGTGGCCTCGTTATGGGCCTGGGCCCGAGGCCGGGATGCTTATAGGGACAACGCTTTCGAACGCGAGGCGTTCGCGGCGGACGAGGCACGGCTGGCCGCGGCGGCCCGCCCACGCGACAGCTCCTCTCCTCGCGACAGCGGTCCTGCTCGAGGCTAGGCCTCTATCCAGCCGGCAGCGGACGAATCGATTTCGCACCCAGAAACTGCAAGGCCGCCCTCATTCGATCTTCGATATTGGCGACGGGTAGGGCCCCAGCGTACTCGGCAGCCCGCCGCGCATCGCCGGGCTTGCAGCCGAGATTTCGAAGCCCCGCCAGGACCTCTCTCGTTTCTCTCCCTTCAGATTTCACGGGCCGCTCCGTCCGTTTGCATTCGATGAAGTCCGTCCCGAATTCCCGTTCGGCTTCGTATTGGTTATGCGTTCGACACCGTAACCGGATGTTCTGAACAGTCGCTGAGCCTCCACGGGCCACGGGCTCGACGTGATCGAACTCGAGAAGTCGTCTCTCGTCACAACGCTTTCCGCTCGCACTTACGAAAGTGCACTGTCCACCATCGCGGTCCCAGACGGTCCGACGGACTTGCGCCGGAACGTGACGCTTTTGGGCACTCGGCCGCGCTCGACGCGGCATCGACGTGATTCCGATCTTTCGCTTCTCCAGCTGGTGGATGAGAGCGTCCAGGGCACGATCCAGAACCTGATCCACCTCGCCCGAGGGTAGGGCATGGCTCAGGAGAGCCTGGGCATACCGGAGCTTCGTGCGCGAGAGTTTGGCGCGCACCCATAGCGTCTCCGATCTATTGATGCCGAGAGGTTGCGACGTCGCAACCTCAGGGGAACTGACTTGCGACGTCGCAACCTGGGTGGTCGCAACTTGCGACGACCCAACGTGGGCGTCTGAAGGAAGCCCAACTTGCGACGTCGCAACTTCGCCGACTCCGAACTCCATCGGCACCGGCGCAAGTCGATCAACAAGCCACGCCTCGATCTCCAACCTCGGCTTGTCGGACGCGCCCCGGATCAACTCTGAGGAGTTCGATGGGTTGAGATACGGCGCGAGCAAGCAGACTCCTATCAAATGTAGTCTGCCATCGGCGACTGCCTGGAACAGCTCCGGGAACTGGCGAGCCGCCCTCGCGGCTTGAATCCGTTTGAACGCGGCATCCTCCGTCAGCTTCAGTTCCCCGACGCAATACGCATGCATCGACGAATACCCGGCGGGGGCGTACAGCCGTCGCGTATCCATCTCGGCTATGTGGGCAAGGATCTCGGCCGTCGTCATGCGATCGCGCACCATCAGTGTGGCAAGATCGCGAAGAAGCACGGCGTCGCTGACGTGGGTCAACGAGTAGCTCTGCATGGTGCACCTGTTTTCGGGGCAGGTGAACGTCGCGTGACGCTCGATCAGCGCCTTCTCTCTTGGGGTGCGTCTTTTATATCACGACGATTTCGGAGGCACGTGAGAGCGATTGTGATCAATCGGATGGTTGTGAATCAGAAAAACGCGGATAGGGCCACGATCGTGGCTCCTATGCAGCCGCATCGA
>DATEOQ010000050.1:0-2041 GCA_035273905.1 Candidatus Eiseniibacteriota bacterium
CGCGCTCCGCGTGCCCGGATCGAGCACCGGGTCGACCACGTCGATGCGACCGCTCAGGAGCGTGTTCGGGAAGGCCGTCGTCGACACCGTGACCTCCGAGCCGCGCTTCAGCGTGGCCAGGTAGCGCTCCGGAGCGGAGAAGATGACCTTGAGCTCCGCGATCTGCGCGAGGTCGGTGATGGCCGTGCCCGCGCGCAGATACGCGCCGGGGCTCACCTTCTTCGAGCCCACCACGCCCGAGAACGGGGCGATGATCCGCGTCTTCGAGAGCCGCGTGCGCGCGAGCGCCAGGTTCGCGTCGGCCACCTTGAGCGCGGCGGCCGCGTCGTCCATGTCCTGCGCGGAGCCCGCCTTCTGCTCCACGACCTCCTTCACGCGGTCATACGTGGACTTCGCCTGGTCGCGCGTCGCTTCGGCGCGGTCGACCTCGGCCTTGAGCTGCGAGTCGTCCAGACGGGCGAGGACCGTCCCCTTGGCCACCGGCTGTCCCTCGCGGAACGGGAGGCTCATGACCGCCGCGTCGATCTCGGAGACCACCGTGATGGCCTCGCCGGCCTCGATGGAGCCGACCGCCTCGAAGCGATCGAACACGCGCTCGCGCGAGACCACGGAGGTCTCGGCCGGCATGGGAGGCATGGTGAAGCCGCCCCCCTTGGGGCCTCCCTTCGTGCAGCCCGAGAGAACGAGGACGAGAGCGAGCGCCGAGAGCGCTCGCGTCCGATGCGGTGTGTGACTCATGGCCGGGTGGTCCCCCCTGTGGACGTGGACGCGGGATAGTTGCCCGACGTCAGGAATCGAAGCGCGGCGGCGGCCTTGGCCGTCCGCACGAGCGCCTGCGAATAGCGCTGCTGGGCCGTCGCGAGGTCGGCCCCGAGGCGCACCAGCTCGAACGCGGTGGTGCGGCCGCTGTTGTACTGGAGAATCCCGATCCTCACCTGCTCGCGCGAGGCGTCGACGCCCTCGCGCGCGACCTCGAACCTTCTCGCCGCGCGCACGAGCGCGCGATGCGCGGTGCGGACGTCGTCGGTGAGCGTGCGCCGCGCCTCCTCTAGGTCCTGATGCGCGCGATCGGTCTCGCCCTTGAAGCGCTCGTGCTCGCCGCGACCCTGGCGGAGGAAGATCGGGAACGAGAAGCTCACGCCTGCGCTCCAGGTCGGAAAGTCGCGATGAATGACGTCCGTGAACGCGTCGCCGAACTTGCCGCTCACCGGCGCTGGCTCGGCGCCCGGGATGAAGGCCACATCCTGGGGCGTGCCGCCGAGCCCCGTTCCTCCCAGGGATCCAAGCACATCGAGCTTGGGGAACCGGTTCCACGCCGCGCCCTTCTCGCGCGCTTCCGCTGCCGCGAGATCTTCCTCGCGTGCCCGGATCGCCAGATTCTGATCGAGCGCGCGCGCCACCGCCGCGTCCTCGGGCTCGATGGGAAACGACGAGGGCGGCTGGTCCACCGCGCGGAATCGCGGCACGTCCTTCGGCCGGCGGCCGATCAGGGATGCGAGGCGATCCGAGATCTGGTCCAGGTCCTCTTCGCGATCGAGGAGCGACTGCTCCTGCTCCGCGAGGAACACCTTGGCGGTCGCGACGTCGTTGGGGCCGACGAGCCCCGACTTCGCGCGAAGCTCGGCCTGCGTCTCGAGCGCTTGCGCCTGATCGCGGATGAGCTGCTGCACCGCGAGGTCGCGCTCGGCGGCGTGGAGATCCCAGTAGACCTGCTCGACCGTGGTCTCCACCTCGATCCGCACGTCGTCGTAGCGCGCGAGGGCGGCCTTCTCCTCGCGGCCGGTCGCGGTGGCCTCGCTCGAGGTGCCCGGGCCGAAGCCGCGAAGGAGCGGCTGGCGGATGGACAGCCGGCCGACCGCGCTATAGGACGGATTCACCGTCGTGAAGTCGGAATTGGACTCGGTCCGGAGCGCGTCCATCGACGCTTCGAGCTCGGTCCCCAAGGGAAGGAGGGTGCGAAGGCCACCCGAGCCCGCGCTCGTGCGGGTCGAGATGACGTTGTTGGTCTCGAACGGCGACGTCCGCACCTGATCGATCTCTC
>DATEOQ010000051.1:0-4670 GCA_035273905.1 Candidatus Eiseniibacteriota bacterium
GCGGCCTGGCTCTCCCCGGCCATCTCTGGAACCTGGGGACCGCCTTGCGAGTCTGGTATAATGAGGTCGGCCGGACGCCGTCCATCGTCCGGTGGACCAACCTTCGAGGAGCGACACCCATGAGCCCGAACGACCAGGACAAGGAAATCGTAGAACGCCTCATCGCGGAGACCAATCTGTCGGCGCGTATGGACGCCCTGATTGGCGAGATTTGCGACAAGCTGCGGGAATACGGCGTGGCGTCACCGCACAAGGCATTCAATGATCTGGTCGACCCCTTCCGCGAGTACTTCATGCTGGAGTACGAGGAGGAGCGGGGCATGGAGGAAGCCGAAGAGGAAGAGGCGGACGACGAGGAGGAAGACGAGCGCAGCTTCTAGGCGCTCGGCGGCGGCTCCCGATTCACCCCGGCTCGACCGGCGCGCTCAACCGGACTCACCGAGTCTCCGGAGGAGCGCCAGATTCCTTCGATCCATCACCACGCCATCGCGTCCCTTGGGAGTCTCCAGGGTCTTCGGAACCGCGTGAAGCCGCGGGTCCTTGAGGATCCGCGCGAACGGCTCCACGCCGAGACGTCCGCGTCCGATGTGCTCGTGGCGGTCCACCCGGCTTCCGCGCTCGTTCTTCGAATCGTTGAGGTGCATCCAGCGGAGGGATTCGAGCCCCAGGATGGCGTCGAGCTCCATGAAGGTTTCCTCCCACCCCCGCTCGGTCACGAGATCGTAGCCCGCGGCATGCACGTGGCACGTGTCGAGGCACACCCCCACGCGCCCCTTCAGCTCCACTCCGTCCCGGATGCGATGAAGCTCCTCGAAGCGGCGGCCGAGCGTCGTGCCCTGGCCGGCCACGGTTTCGAGCAGCACCATCACGTCCGGCGCATGCGCGTCGGCGAGAGCGCGGTTCAACGATTCCGCCGCGCGATCGCAACCGTCCCGCACGCCTTCGCCCACGTGCGCGCCGGGGTGCGCGACGAGGTAGGGAATCCCGAGCGCTTCACAGCGCCGGAGCTCCTCCACGAGCGCCCCAATCGACCGCTCCCGGAGCACGGGATCCGGCGACGCGAGGTTGATGAGATACGAGTCGTGCGCGGCGGCGGAAACGAGCCCGCTCTTCTCCCACGCCGCGCGAAACGCCCCAACCTCCGGATCGCCCAAGGGCTTCGCCTTCCATTGATTGCAATTCCTAGTAAAGAGCTGGACCACCCGCGAGCGCACGGAGAGCGCCCGGGCGACAGCGTTCGCCAGGCCGCCGGCGGTGCTCATGTGGGCGCCGAGGAGCGGACCTTCCGCGGGAGCCGGGGGAGCCGGACGGACCTTGGCGGGCGGGGTGTTCCGGGAGCTCAATGGGCGGCGGGGCCTGGCCGGCGTGGGCCTTCGGCGGGATTTCGGACGGGTCTTGCGTCGGGTCGTTTGCACTTTAGGAGTGGCTGGACCGAGCCGATGGGACGTACGGGTCACTACGTCCAACGAGGATACACGCGGGGAGGCGGCCACGGCTAAGGGCAAACGGGGTTCGCGCCCCGGGGTGAGGGGGAAGGAAGCGAGCGCGACCGCCCCCCGCGTGCGTGCGACGCGTCCCGTACCGCGACACTGCGTGCTCTGCGGCACGGCGCTCCGCACGATCCGGGAGCACGGCGTGCCGCGGAAGGCGTGCCCGAAGTGCGGGTTCATCGCCTACCGCAATCCGGTGCCCGCGTGCGGCGTGGTGGTGATGCGTCGCGGCCAGGTGCTCCTGGCGCGCCGCGCGCACGAGCCGAGGATCGGCGCGTGGGGGATCCCCGCCGGCTTCATGGAGTACGGCGAGCATCCCGAAGCGACGGCGGTTCGTGAGGCCCGCGAGGAAACGGGGCTCCGCGTGAAGCTGGACGGGCTGTTCGGGGTGTACGCGGGGCGGGACGATCCGCGCACGCGCGCGGTTCTGGTCCTGTATCGCGCCCGGATCGCGGGTGGGAAGCTCACGGCGGGAGACGACGCGAGCGAGGTGGAGTTCTTCCCCCTCGACCGTCTGCCTCGCCCGATCGCGTTTCGCTCGCACAAGGAAGCGCTGCGCGATCTGAAACGGTGGCTAGCGAAGGAGCGTCGATGAGCGTCCGGGTTCTCCATCTGGCCGACTTGCATCTGGGCGCCGCGTTCCCGTCGATCCGGGAGCGTGGTCCCGAGCGCACGCGCGACCTGCTGGCCGCCTTCCTCCGCGCCATCGACTTCGCGACACGCGACCCGAAGCCCGTCGACATGGTGGTGATCGCGGGCGATCTCTTCGACACGCACGACCCCGAGGAAGGCCTCGTCTATCAGGTCGAGGCGGCGATCGACCGGCTGGCCCAGGCCGGCCTTCCGGTCCTGATCGCTCCCGGCACGCACGACGCGCCGAACTATCGCCGCTGCGTGTACCGCAGGCTTCGCCTTCCTTCCGGCGCGCACATCTTCCTTTCGCCCACGCTCGAGCCCGGTCCGCTCATCACGGTGGGCTCGGAGACGGTCCAGACCTACGGCATCGCCTATGACGCGGCCGCGTGCGAGCGGCCGTTCGCCGACTTCCGCCCGTCGGGGCTCGTCGACTACCACCTCGCCATCGCCCACGGCGCGCTCCAGGACAATCCGGCCTGGAAGATCCGTCCGACCGATCTCCCCATGACGCGCGCGGAGATCGGGAAGTCGGGGCTCCACTACCTGGCGCTCGGGCACTTCCACAACTTCGCGGAGGTGCGTGAGAACGGGGTCGTCGCCGTCTATCCGGGCACGCTGGAAGGAAAGCGGTTCGGGGAGAACGGGCCCCGGTATCTCGTGGTCGCCACGCTGAGCGGGGACGGCGTCACGCTCGACCGGACGCCCTGGAACGTCCGCACCCTCCACGACGCCGTGATCGACCTGGGGCTCGCCGAGCTTCGCGGCGAGGATCAGCTCGAGTCGCGCCTCCTCGCCTTCGCGGGGGATCGCGAGATCACGCGCATCCGGATCGAGGGCCCCGCCGACTTCGTCTTCGACTCGGACCGAATGCAGAAGCGGCTCGGGCCCAAGTTCTTCCATCTCGAGATCGAGGACAAGACGTACGTCGTCAACGCCGCACTCCTGACCCGCTACAAGGACGAGCCGACGGTGCGCGGTGTGTTCGTGCGCCGGATGCTCGAGAAGATCGACCGCGCTCCCGACGTCGCGACGCGGGAGGCCGCCTCTCACGCCCTGAGGCTGGGACTCGCCGAGTTCCAGAATCCACGCCATGCGCCTTGAGCGGGTGACGGTCGAGGGCTTCGGCCCCCTCACGAACTTCGACGCGGTGCTCGAACCGAAGCGGCTCAACCTGTTCATCGGGCCGAACGAGTCGGGGAAGTCGACGTTCGCGTCGGCCATCGTCTCGTCCATCTTCGGCTGCGCGTCCGTGGAGCAGGAAAACCTCACGAAACCTTGGGCCGGCGGCAAACACGCGGTGGCGGTGACGTTCACCACGCTGACCGGCCGGTTCCGCGTGCGGCGCGACTTCGCGTCCCACGAGGTGCGCGTCGACCGCATGGCGGGCGATCAGGATACCGTCGAATCCACCGTGTTCCAGGGGATCGCGAACCCGCGCGGCCGGAGCGCCGAGCAGCTCCAGTACGAGGAGATCCTGCGCGGCTGGTTCGGTTTCACCGAAGCGCGCCTCTTCCGCGAGTCGTCCTTCGTCCACGAGAACGGGCTCGAAACCCAGGTCAGCCCCGAGCTGCGCCACCTCGTTTCCGGCGCCGTCGAGGCGGATTACCAGGAGATCGAGGACGCGCTGATGGAGCGGCTCGACTCGCTCACGCGGGAGCATCCGTTCGACCCCAAGGCGCGAAAGCGCGTGAATCGCTCGATCGAGAACCGCCAGGAGCGGCTCCAGCAGCTGCGCGAGCGGCGGAAGCGCTCCGAGAGCGTGCTCACGGAGCTCAAATCGCGCGTGGCGGAGCGGGACGAGATGGAGACGAGGCTCTCCGATCTCAAGTCGGAGCTCGCGACCAAGGAGCGGCTCGTCAACGACCTCGACATCTGGGTCCGCCTTCGCGACGACCAGCGGCGCCATCTGAAGCGCGCGCCCGACATCGGCACCGAGCTCGTGAACGTGCGCCGCGCGCGCGGCCAGGTTCAAGAGATCGATCGGAAGATCAAGGAGGACCTCGGCTATCTCGCCAACGCCCCCGAGGAGGCCGAGGCGGATCTCATGCGCCTGGGCATGCTCCGCTCCCAGCGCGCCAAGCACCAGAGGACGGTCGAGGAAGCGCGGAAGAAGACCGATGGATCGGGCTCGGGCTCGCCCGTGGTCGCGATCGTGATCTCGATCCTCCTCGGCGGTGGAGGTGCCGTGGGCGCGTGGTTCGCGCTTCACAATCCCTACGTCGCTGGGGGCATCGCGGCCGTGGGCCTCATCGGCGCCGTGCTGTCCGGGGTCATGATGGGGCAGAAGTCACAGCGCTCGCGCTCGCTCGCCGAGACGCACGTCCGCGTGCTCGATGAGAACATCCGCACGCTGTCCCAGGAGATCGACCAGGTCGAGATCCGGGTGAATCCCTATCTCGCCGGGCGCACCATGGAGGTCGTCCTCGAGGATGTGAAGCGCTATCGCGCGATGATGCAGGAGCGGCGCGAGTCGGCTGCCGTGCTCCATTCCATGCCGATGCCGGAGCGGCTCGAGGCGGAGTCGAAGGAAATCGACGAGACCGT
>DATEOQ010000052.1:0-4457 GCA_035273905.1 Candidatus Eiseniibacteriota bacterium
GTCGCGATCGAGCATCCGGACCGGTTCGGCCTCGCGCAGCTTCATCAGCTCCGCGGCCGCGTGGGTCGGGCGGGGCGTGCGGGGCGTTGCGTGCTCGTCACGCGCGGCGGCCTCGGCGAAGCGGCCCGCCGGCGGCTCCACGTGTTCCAGACCGTGTCGGACGGGTTCAGGCTCGCGGAGGAGGATCTGAAGCAGCGCGGTCCGGGGGAGTTCCTGGGTACGTCGCAGCACGGATTCCCCACCTTCCGCGCCGCGGATCCAATGCAGGATCAGGAGTTGATCGAGGCGGCGTCCACGCTAAGCCGGGAGCTCCTGGACCGCGCCGAGACCGAGGCCTCGGGCGGGCGCGTGGAGGCCTGGATCGAGACGCACGTACCGGGGGCGGAGCGGTACCTGGCGAGCGGGTAGAATTTCGGCCAAAGAAGGCGGCGGCGGCCGCCGATACTGGAAACGCGAGCCCACTTACGAGCCGCCAGGAGCCGCGATGACCTTCGAATGCACGAACTGTCAGCTTCGCTACAAGATCGACGACTCGCTCATTCCGCCTGACGGCGCCCGGGTGAAGTGCCGTCGGTGCTCGACCCTGATCGACGTTCCGGCCCCGGTCATCGAGCTCGCGCCCGTCGACCTGGAGCTGATTCCGCCCCCTCCGCCGAAGCGCATGCCGCGCATCGAGGAGGCTCCCGCGGTCAGGGCCGAGCCTCCCGCGGAACGCATGGCCGCGCCTCCCGCGGAGCGCATGGCCGCGCCGGCGCCCTCCTTCGCTGACCCAGCGCCGTCAGGCGTTGCCGACCCGGAGCCTCGGGCGGTCGATGAGAGCGTGACGCTGGAGCAGCAGCTCGCTGCGGAGGCGCGGAGCGTTCCGCCGTCGCCCGATATCGAGCACGATTCGTCCTTCGTGGAGCGGTTCGACGCTCCGTCCGCGGCCAGCATCCCGGCCGATCCCGCGTTCGAGCACATCGGCGCCGCGGCCGCGCAGACTTCGTACGAGCCCGCGACGCCGCTCGAGACCGAGCCGCTCGGAACGCCGCCGCCCGCGGCGTTCGAATCGACGCCGGCGCCCGAGGCCGCCCACGTCCTGGAGACCTCCGGCGCGCCGAATCGGGGCGAGCCGTCGCTGTCCGACTCCGCGAGCGCGCCATCGCTGGCAGCGGCCCCGAGAGCGCCATCGGTCACGCCGTCGCTCGGCGAGCCGTCCGTGGGAGCTCCGTCGCTCGAGTCACCGTCGCTGGCCCCGCCGACACTCGCGGCGCCGTCGCTCTCGGCGCCATCGTTCGGTGCCGCACCGCCGTCCATGGGCGCGCCCACGCTCGAGTCGAACACCCAAGAGCTCGCGCCCGCGCCTCCTGTCGCCGAGTCCACGACGTCGCTCGCCCCAGCGTCCACGCCCGCGGCCGCGCCGACGCTCGGCACGTCCAATACCGCGGAGGCTCCCATGGCCACCGACAACGTCGTTCCCCTCACAATGGGGACGCCGATCCCCGACGGCCTCTCGCCCGAAGAGCGCACGCGCCATGAAAAGGCGCGGCGGCTCGCGCGCGTGCTCGCGTCCGACATCGCGATCTACAACCGAGAGAAGAAGGAGCGGGGCATGGTGGACGGGAACCTCGTGGCAGTGCTCGGCTACGAGATCAAGAAGTCGTGGGAGACCTACAAGGAGCGGGTGGGGGCCGACTTCGCGAACTCGACTCCGTATTTCCGCGATGCCCTGAACGACCTCCTCGCCGAGGGCAAGAAGATCTTCTGACCGGGCTCTAGCTCTCCCGCCGCGTCCGTCCCAGGAGCACGCCCGCCGCGCCCCCCAGGACGAGGAGACAGCCCGCCAGCACGACCGCCGATCCCGGCGTGAGGTGGCCCCGCTCGACGAGCCATCCAAAGAACGCCGCGCTCACCACCACTCCGAGCCGCGCGAGGAAATCGCGGAGCGCGAAGACCCGTGCCCGCACTTCGGGCCGGGCCGCCTGCTGGATGGCCGACTCCGTCGTGATGAGGAGGAGCGCCACGAAGAGCCCCGCCACGAACGCGGCCGCGCCCCCGGCGGCGCGCGAGGGGAACCGCGCGAACGAGACCACGGCGAGCCCCGCGCCGGCGAGCGATGCGGCGAGCACCCACACCCTCGAACCGCCCCGGCCCCACGCGGCGAGGAGAAGCGTGCCCGCCACCATCCCCGCGGCCGCGAACGCGATCACGCCGCCGACGCCCGACACCACGCCCGATCCATGGCCCCGGATGACGGTCGGGAGCGCGACGTGGAGCGCGCCCCCCGCGATCCAGAGGAGCGCCATGGCCAGCATCGATCCCAGGATCGGCTTCGACGAGAGGGAGAGCCGCGCCCCTTCGGCGACGTTCTTCGCGAGTCCCCGGTATGCCGCTGCCGCGGATTCCTGCGGCTTCGCCCGGGGACGCAGGTCGCTCGGGCGGATGAACGCGAGCGCGATCACGGACACGAAGTAGGTCGCGGCATCGAGCGCGAAGCCGAAGCGCCATCCCGACCGCTCCACCCAGAGTCCTCCGAGCCACGATCCGAGGATCGTCGCGACGACGCCCGCCAGGGTCGCGAGCGAGTTCGCCTCGACGAGCGCGTCCTCGGGCACGAGGTCGGGGAGAATGGCGGAGCGCGCGGGGAGGAAGAAGGTGTTCACCACGTAGAGGAGGAAGACGAGTGCGAACGCGGCCGGCAGTCCCCACGTCTCCGCCGCCGGGATCATGGCGAGCACGACGACGCCGCGGAGGGCGTCCGACACGAGGAGCGTCGTGCGCGTGTTCCAGCCGTCCACCAGCGCCCCCACGACCGGCGAGAAGAGGATGGCGGGGAGGAAGCTGACGAGCGGGATCAGCGCGAGCTCGCTCGCGGGATTGGCGGGATCGGCCGCGCGCTCGACGACGAGCGCGAGGAGCGCTAAGTAGGTGAATCGGTCCCCGAAGATCGAGATGAGCTGCCCGATCCAGAGGGCGCGGAAGCTGCCGCTCCGGAAGAGCCGGAGCGACGCGGCTCCCCGCATCAGCGGACGGCCGTCTCGAACTCCGGCTCTCGCTCCTCGGTCTCGACCGCCGCGAGCTTGCGCTCGAGACGGACCGGAAGGAGCGAGGCGTAGACCTCCTCGAGGCGCTCCACGATTCCGTCCCAGCCGTAGCGCCGGGCCGTCTCCACGCCGCGCCCGCCCATGGTGGCGCGGAGTCTCGCATCGGCGAGGAGCCGGCGGAGCGCGAGCGCCATGGCCTCCACGTCACGCGGCTCGACGAGGATCCCTTCCGCCTCCGGCGTGAGCACCGTGCGATAGCCCGGCAGGGAGGTGGCGACGATGGGGATCCCGGTCGCCATCGCTTCGAGGAGGACGAGCCCGAAGCTCTCCCCGGAGCGCGCGGGCGTGCAGAAGATGTCCGCGGCCGCGTAGCAGCCGGGAAGTCCGTCCGGCTCGACCCGCCCCACGAACTCGACGCGCCCGTCGAGCGCGCGACGCGCTTTCCGCTCCATCCGCTCGCGGAGCGGTCCATCGCCGACGACGACCAGACGGAAGGGGACGTCGAGCCGCGCGAGGATCGTGCACGCGTCGATCAGATCGGGGAGTCCCTTCCTCGGATCCAGCCGCCCGACGAACAGAATCGTCGGCACGCCGTCGCCATTCCGCGTCGCGCGCGGCCGGAATCGATCGAGGTCGACGCCGTTCGGCAGGACCTCGACCGGACCGGGAAAGTGCCGCTGGATGTAGTCCCGCGCCACGACCGAAACCGCGAGGCGATGGTCGATGCGCCGGTAGAGCGGGCGGAGGAGCCCGCCGAAGAGGCGGTACGGAAGATCCGAGGACACGGAGTGGAAGGTGCCGACGACGGGGACGCGTGCGAGCCGGAGCGTGAGGAGCGGGAGCACGGGGGCCACGGGGCAGTGCACGTGGATCAGGTCGAACCGCCGCTCCTCGAAGAGCGCGCCCAGCCGCTCCGGCAGATCGAAGCCGACCGTCATGTCGTTCTGCGCGCCGTTGTAGGGAAGGACGATGTTGTGTCCCACGCGCACGGTCCCGGGCTCGAAGCGCGGCCTTCCGGCGATTCCGGACGTGACCACGGTGACGTCGTGTCCGCGCCGTCTCAGCCCCTTCGCGGTCGCGTCCACGTGCTCCGTCACGCCCCCCACGGTGGGGACATAGGCCTGGGAGACGATTCCGATCCTAAGCCGCATCGGCGGCGCTCCAGAGCGGACGGAAGATGCACCACTGCGTCACGTTCTCCGCGATGGAGCGCTCCTGCGCCCGCGCGACGAGCGTGGTGAGGCGCTCGAGATCCTGGCGCAGGGTGAGTCGCGGATCCGCCTCGTCGAGACCGTCGAAGACGACTTCGTGACTCCCGTCCTCCCCGCGCGTCGCGTGCGCGTGGAGGATCGGAACCCGCGCGCGGCGCGCGAGAATGGCCGGGCCGGCGGGAAAAGGGATGCGGCGTCCGAAGAAAGGGGCCGGCAGCGATCT
>DATEOQ010000053.1:0-2713 GCA_035273905.1 Candidatus Eiseniibacteriota bacterium
CAGGAGCTGCTGCACGCGCTCGACGAGCTGCGCGTCCGGAAGGAGCAGCTCGAGCACTTGAATCACGAGCTCGAGGACACCAACCGGGGCGTGGTCGCGCTGTATGCCGAGCTCGATGAGAAGGCCGACCACCTGCGGCGCGCCGACGAGCTCAAGTCGCGGTTCCTCTCGAACATGAGCCACGAGTTCCGGACGCCGCTCAACTCGATCACCGCGCTCGCCCACCTCTTGCTGGAGCGGATGGACGGGCCCCTGACCGCGGAGCAGGAGAAGCAGATCGCCTTCATCCGCCAGGGCGCGCGGGATCTCACCGAGCTCGTCAACGATCTGCTCGACCTCGCCAAGGTGGAAGCCGGCAAGATCATCGTGCGGCCGGTGGAGTTCGAGGTCGAGAACCTCTTCGGGGCGCTTCGCGGCATGCTACGGCCCCTGCTCGTGAACGAGTCGCTCCGGCTGGTCTTCGAGCCCGGGGCCGGTATTCCGCCCCTCTACACGGACGAGGGGAAGGTCTCCCAGATCCTGCGCAACTTCATCTCGAACGCGCTCAAGTACACGGAGCGCGGCGAGGTGCGGGTCACCGCCGAGCTCGTGGATGAGGGCGCCGGCGTCGCCTTCGCGGTGGCCGACACGGGGATCGGCATCTCGGCGGAGGACCAGGAGCGCATCTTCGAGGAGTTCGCCCAGATCGAGAGTCCCCTCCAGTCCCGCGTGAAGGGAACCGGGCTCGGGCTCCCGCTGGCGCGCAAGCTCACCGAGCTCCTGGGCGGCCGCATCACGCTGACGAGCGAGCCCGGAGTAGGCTCCACCTTTACCGCCACCATTCCCTGCGTGTTCACGTCGCGCGAGGGTGGCGCGGAGGTGGAGGTGGCGGCCGAGATACCGCGCACGGGCCGGCCGGTGCTGGTCGTGGAAAACGACCCGCGGGCACTGACCATCTACGATCGCTACCTGCGTGACTCGGAGTTCCGCATGGTGCCCGTGCGCACCGTACGCGAGGCGCGGCGGGCTCTCGTGGCGGAAAGGCCCGAGCTCATCGTGCTCGACATCCTCCTCGAAGGCGAGGACACGTGGGCGTTCCTGGCCGAGCTGCGGAGCAAGGCGGCGACGCAATCGATTCCCGTAGTGGTGGTGAGCAACGTGGACGATCGGCGCAAGGCCCTGACCCTGGGTGCCGACGCGTGCGCGCTGAAGCCGGTGTCCCGGGAGTGGCTGCTGGGCGAGCTGGAGCGGCTCACGGGAGGGCGGCGGCTGCCCGAGGCGCTCATCATCGACGACGACGACGTGGCGCGCTACGTGCTGAAGCGCCTGCTGAGTCAGGTGCGCTGCCGGGTGACGGAGATGCCGAACGCGGCCGACGGACTCCGCGCCGCACGGGACCTCCACCCCGATATCATCTTCCTCGATCTCGTCATGCCGGACCTGTCGGGGCGCGAGCTCCTGACCCAGCTCAAGGCCGATCCGGCGAGCGCGGACATTCCCGTGGTGGTGGTGACCTCCAAGATCCTCGACCCCATCGAGCGCGGCGAGCTCGAGAGCCGCGCCCTCGCGGTGCTCTCGAAGGACCAGACGGCGAACGAGGACGCGCTCGTGCTGCTCCAGGAGACGTGGGTGAAGGCAGGGCTGCGGCCATGACCACGCCGTACGCCGCCCTCATCCTGACCGTCGACGACGAGCCGTCGAATCGCTATGCCGTCTCTCGCGTGCTCGCGCAGGCGGGCTACGAGGTCGTCGAGGCCTCCACCGGCGCGGAGGCGCTCCGCGTCGTCGCCGAGCGCAAGCCCGACCTCATCGTGCTCGACGTGAAGCTGCCCGACATGAGCGGCTACGAGGTGTGCCGGCGCATCAAGGGTCATCCGGATACCGCGACCGTCCTGGTCCTCCAGGTGTCCGCCACGTTCGTGCACAGCCGCGATACCGTGCGGAGCCTGGACGCGGGAGCGGACAGCTACCTGACCCAGCCGGTGGAGCCGCCCGTGCTCGTGGCGACGGTGGGCGCGCTCCTCCGGCTGCGGCGCGCCGAGGACGCGCTGCGCGAGTCGGAGGCCCGCTATCGCGTGCTGTTCGAGCGCAACCCGCTGCCCGCCTGGGTGGTCGACATCGACTCCTCCGCCATCGTGGCGGTGAACGACGCGGCGCCGGAACGCTACGGCTACACGCGCGAGGAGTTCCTGACGAAGAGATTCGGCGATCTCCACGTGTCGGGCGACGTGGCCACGTTCGCGAGTCAGCTCGCGGACGTTCAGGGGCAGCTCGGCGTGTGGCGGCACCGGGCGAAGGGCGGCAACGAGATCGACGTCGAGCTGACCGCTTCGCCGATCCGGTTCGGGCACCACCGGGCGCGCCTGGTCATGGCCATCGACGTTACCGAGCGCCGGCGCCTCGAGCGAGTGCGTGCGGAGCTGCTCGAACGAGAGCGCGCGGCCCGCGCCCAGGCCGAGGAGGCGAACCTCGCCAAGGACGACTTCCTCGCCACGCTCTCGCACGAGCTGCGCACACCGCTGAACGCCATGCTCGGATGGGTGCGCGTGCTCCAGTCGGGCAAGAGCGACGAGGCGACGGCCGCGCGCGGGCTCGATGCCATCGAGCGCAACTGCCGCATCCAGGCCCAGCTCATCGAGGATCTGCTCGACGTGTCCCGCATCATCGCGGGCAAGCTGACGCTCGAGCGGAACGTGCTCGTTCTGGTCGACGTGACGCAGGCGGCCGCGGAAGG
>DATEOQ010000054.1:0-7353 GCA_035273905.1 Candidatus Eiseniibacteriota bacterium
GATTCCTGAGCCGCCGGACCGCGCTGAAGCCAGGCGTGGCTTCGGCCTCGGTCGCATCCGTATCCTCCTGATACGAACGCTCCCTGCGTTCTTGCCACGCGCGGCCCAGCACGCCCCGGCGACGAGGATCCACGCCGGTCGGGAACCCAATTCCAACTGCAAGAGCAAAGGCAAATCCTTGATTCCCCACGCGTTCGGTAATTCGGCTCCCTTCACGGTCGGCCTCGAGGAGGAGCTCTTCTGCCTCGACGCGGAGACGCTTGCACCCAGGCCGTTTCCGCGCGAGGCGCTCGACGGCGCGCGGCTGAAGGAAGAGCTGTTCGCCTCCGTCGTGGAGCTGAACACCGGTGTCCACGCGAGCGTTTCCGACGCCGTCGAGGAGCTCCGCGCGCTACGGGAGCGAGCGAAGGCAGCCGCGGACGAGGCCGGCCTCGTCCTCGCCGCAGCAGGCTCCTGGCCGACGGCGGTGCCCGAAGAGCAGCCGGTGGGCGAGAACCCGGCCTACCGCACGTTCGTCGACTACGCGGGCCCGTCGGCCCGCCGCCAGTACGTCTCGGGCCTCCACGTCCACGTCGGGATGGGCAGCCCCGAGGCCTGCATGGATGCGCTCGAAGCGGTCTTGCCCTGGCTGCCGCTCGCCCTTGCCCTCTCCGTCAACTCCCCCTACATCGCGGGCGAGGAGACGGGCTTGCGCTCGGCGCGCGCCGAGATCCTCGCGCTCCTGCCCCGCAGCGGCGCGCCCCCGCTCTTCGATGCGTATCCGGACTGGGAACGGTTCGTCGAGCGCCTCGTCGAGCTCGGCCTCGCCGATGAGATCACCCGCGTCTGGTGGGACGTGCGCCCGCATCCGCGCTTCGGCACCCTCGAGATTCGGATCGCCGACCAGCCCACCCGGCTCGAGACGACGGCCGCGCTCGCGACGCTCTTGCACGCCATGGCCTCCCGGCTCGATGCCGAGGAGCCCGCCGACCGCGCCTTCTACGCGCAGAACCGCTGGGCCGCCCTTCGCTTCGGGCATGACGCGGAGCTCGTCCATCCGGATGGCTCGCGCCTGGTCTCTGTGTCGGACCTCCTAGAGGAGCTCGCGGCGCGCGTCGGCGTGGCGGCCTTCGACCTCCCGGATCAAGCCCTCGAGCAGCTCGAGGCCGGGCGCGCGGAGGGACTCGACTCCCTGAGCCGCCGCCTGGTCGAGCTCACGTAGGATCGAAGCGTGCCCCTGCAGACAGACACGATCCAGGTCACCGGCGTGCGCTGTGAGCGCTGCGTCATGCGGCTCGGCGCATCCCTCGAGGGACTCGACGGCCTCGAGGCGGCGAACGCGAACCTGATGGGCCAGGTGATGCTCTCGTGGGACGACGAGCGGCTCGCCAGGGACGACATCCTCGAGGCGCTCCAGCGCGGCGGGTTCACCCCCGTCGCCACCCCGGAATAGCGGGGATTTTGCGTTCGTTGAACTGTTACTGTCAGGCCGGATGAGCGAAGTCCAGCCCGACACGGATGCACGCGGCATCGCGGAAGAGGCGCGTGCCCGCGTGCGATTCGAAGAGGAGGTTCTGGAGTTGTCGGATCAGGTCTATCGCGTCGCTCGGCGCCTCGTGTCGACGCGCGAAGAGGCCGAAGACCTCGTCCAGGAGACCTACGCGCGCGCATTTCGCAGCTGGCGTTCCTACACGCCGGGCACGAACCTCCGCGCCTGGCTCTTCCGGATCCTCACGAACCTGAACATCGACCGAGGCCGGCGCGAGCAGCGGTCGCCCTCGACGCAGCCGCTCGAGGAAGGCGACTACTTCCTCTACAACCGGCTCGAGGCCGACGGCGGCTCGGACGGCGAGGCTCGCGTGGTCGAGCGCCTCTCGCAGGACGAGATCGTGCAGGCGCTCGCCGAGGTGCCGCACGACTTCCGCGACGTGATCGTCCTCGTCGACATCGGCGACTTCACCTATCAGGACGCCGCGCAGATCCTCGACATCCCGATCGGAACGGTCATGTCCCGCCTCCATCGCGGGAGAAGGATTCTCAAGAAGGAGCTCGCAGAAGCTACTGTGGGGGATAGCGGCTGATGGTTTACATGGGTCCCGATCCATGCGCGAAGTGCGAGGAGATGCTCCAGCCTTTCCTCGACCGCGAGCTCTCGGAGGACGAGTACGCGATCGCCGAGGCCCACCTCGACGAATGCGGCTACTGCCGCAAGCGCTACACGTTCGAGGAGACGCTCAGGCGGTACGTGCGGCAAGCGGTCGTCGAGGAGATGCCGCCGGAGCTGAAGCAGAAGCTCGCGGCGCTCCGCACTCCGCTCTAGCCGCCTGGCCGCCGGCGGCTTCCAGCAGGGCAAAGCCCGGCTCGCCCACCGCCTGACGACGCTCGCGACAGGAGACTGCGCTCGCAGTCCCTCGCCGTACCACTCGTACTGTCTCGGGCCTGCTCGCTTGCCTCCTTTGCGAGCGACGCCCCAGGCGGCTAGAGCTAGCCGCCGACGATCACGACCAGGCGCTTGGGATCGTCTCCGCCGGGGAGGGCGGCGATGCCGACTCCGAGCTCGTGCGCGAGCCTCGCGGCGATCTCCTGGCCTCCCGGCGGGTAGTAGACGAGCGTCTTTCGGTAGTCGTCTCGCCTGGCGTTTCCGACCTTGCCGATCTGGTACGCGAGGCCGGCGACCTTGTTGGCCATGCTCGCCGCGGCGTTGCCCGTGCCGGTGCCGTTGTAGACGTCGACCTGGACATCCCACGGGTCGGGGAGGGCGCTGGTGGGATCGGCGGGCGTCTGGCTCGCGGCTGGAGCCGCGCTCGCTGGGCTTTCGGAGCCGAACTCGGGCCGGAATCCGAACCAGGTGAGGGCGGCGGCGGCGGCGAGGAACGCGCAAATCGCCATGGACCTGCGGAGCGACCACGTCTCGACGAGCCGGCTCGCGACCGGGAACCCCGCTATTTGCCGCGCCTCGCGCTCGGAGATGCCGAGCGCGGTCGCGTAGACGAGCGCGGCGGCGAGGGCGTCTGCGTTCGAGCCGAACCGGTACATGCAGTTTTCCTCGAGGGACTTCACCTGATCGACCTCCATCCGTGCGCGCGCAGCGGCCTCCTCGACGGTGAGGCGTCGGCGCAGGCGGGCGGCTCCAAGGGGAGAGACTGCCATGGGCTCAGAGTTCGGCAAAAAGGTGGTTCAACCCTCTCTCCATCGGCATTCCCGGGGCGCGCTTGAGGGCTAGCAGGAGTCGCCCGCACCCCCGTAGGCGGAGAGCGTGTACACGGGCTGGGCCAGGTCAGCCACCATTCCCGCGGTACCGAGGATGAGGCACTGCTCGCCCCGCGAGAACGTCACGCGGTAGGAGCGCTCGGTGGTCGTCCCGGCGGCGCCCGCGAGCGAGCGCTCGACCTTGGCCGCCCAGTCCGGGCGCAGGCGGTTCACGTAGTAGTTGACGATCTCCAGCTGATCCGTGCCGTCGGGCGGCGCGTAGGCAACCGTCGTGACCACACCCTTCGGAACGGGCAGTGCGGCCTCCTCGCCCGCGAACGTCTCGCTGTTCCGACCGATCTCCTTCGAGCTCGGGTAGACGCCGGCGTCGGCCAGCACCTGCTCGTTCTCGTCGACAGCGCCGGAGTCGAGTCCGGTCGTGACCGCGTAGACGATGCCGCCGGCGAAGAGGAGAACCGCAACGGCGGGGATGACGATCGCGGGTCGGAGGAGGCGTTTCATTCCAGATCCTCCGGCGAGTCGACGTCGCCAGGCGCGCCCAGGTCGTCGCAGGGGACGAGCGTCGCCGGAAGGGCGCGCATGCCCTCGTCCGGAACCGAGTCCCACGCGCTTCGGGCGAGGACGACCGGGTGGCCGCGGTCGCCGTCGTAGCTCGCCGCGACGACGTCGCCTTCGCCCGCCCGCCACGCCTCCAGCACGCGGTCGACCGCCGCTGGAGCCAGGTTCGGCCCATCGGCGAGGCAGACGACCGCCGCACGAGTCTCCGCCGAGAGCGCTGCGAGCCCGCACCGAAGCGATGCGCCCGGCCCGCGCTCCCACTCCGGACAGGGAACGAGGCGGGCGCCGCCGGCCTCGAGCTGGTGCGCACCGGAGACGACCACGATCTCGTCCAGCGAGGTCTCTTCGAGCCGCGCCAGAACACGGGGCAGCAGGAGGCGCTGCTTCGGCTCGCCGAACCGGCTCGCGGCGCCGGCGGCCAGGACGATTCCCGCGATCACCCGGAGCTGGTCGTGACAGCGAGGATGTCGGCGAGGTGGACGAGGCGGAAGGTGAAGCGACCGGCCTCGAGCCTCTTCTGCTCGTCCTCGATGTCGGGCAGAGTCGCCCAGAGCTCCTGCGCGCCGGCGATCAGCTCGGCGATTCGCTCTCGTTCCTCGACGAAGCCGTCGCGCTCGGCGCAGGTGTTGAGCGCAAGACCGAGCACGCCGATCGTGTCGCGCTGCCGCGTCCAGAGAAGGGGAGTCGCCATGGCGAGGTAATGGTGAATCCGCGCCAAGGTGATCGGCTGCTCGATGCTCCTCCGTCCCTTCGGCGGCGTGCGAGGGGCAGCCGGCTTCCCGTCGGCGATGGCGGCTGCCGAGCGGCCGAGCAAGTCACGCGTCTGGTCTTCGGAGAGGCCGGCGAGCCGCGCGGTCTTGAGGGCGAGGAACAGGGAGCCGGGCTGCTGCCCGTACGGGTAGTCGGATGCGTAGAGGGCCTGTTCCGGCGAGATGCGGTGGAACATGTCGAGAAGGTCGAGCGGGCTCCAGACGGACGTGTCGAAGAAGACGCTCGGGTGGCCGGCGAACTCCTCCGACAGACGCGCGAGGTCGGCGATCCCCGCGTGCGCGATGATCAGCTGCGCGTCCGGATAGGTGTCGACGAGGCGGCGCAAGTGCTCCGCGATGGGCGGGAGGCCGCGGCCCCCGTGAATGAGGATCGGCACGCGCCGCTCGGCTGCGAGCGCGAAGACGGGCGCGAGGCGCTCGTCGTCGAGGCGGAAGGCCTGCGCGCGCGGATGCAGCTTGATCCCGCGCGCTCCGGCGTCGAGTGCGCGGGTGGCCTCCTCGACCGGCTGCTCCGCCAGATCGAGCCGCGCGAAGGGGACGAGCACGCCGTTGGAGCTTCTCGCCGCTTCGAGCGTGCGGTCGTTGGCCGCCCGGAACGCGGGCTCGCGGTCGGGCTCGTCCAGGCAGAAGGCGAACGCCCTCGTCACGCCGTCCTTTGCCAGGAAGGCGAGCAGGTCGTCCACCCTGGCGACGAAGCCGTCGATGTCCGTCCCTACGTGGACGTGCGCGTCGAAGATCTCCGGGTCCTTCGGCAGCAGCGCGGCGACCTCGTCGTCATAGAAGGCGACGAGTTTCCGTGCTCGTTCCAAAGCGTCCTGCACCGCCTTTGGAATCTACCCCAGCTAGGCTTCGAGAACCGTGCCCGACCTGCTCATCTACGGCGACACCATCCGCTCTCCGGAGCTCCGTCACGAGGTGCCGGTGCCCATCCCCGACGCCTTCGTCTACGCGGAGAAGGACGGTGGGCGCTACGTCTTCGTCGGCTCTTTGGAGATTCCGAGGATCGAGGTTCTCGACGGAATCGCGACGGTTCCGCTCGAAGATCTCGAGATCGACGAGCTCTATTCCCGCGGCCTTCCGTGGTACGAGGCCGAGCGGGAGCTCGTGCTCCGCGCATGCCGGAAGATCGGCCTCGAGGACGCCGTCACTCCGCGCGGCTTTCCGCTCGACGCGGCCGACCACCTGCGGGCGAACGGTGTCTCTTTGACGCCGCAGGGAGAGCTCTTCGACGAGCGGCGCCGCGTCAAGAACGAGTCGGAGCTCGCAGGCATCCGCCGCGCTCAGGGCGCCGCGCAGAACGCGATGGGGAAGATCCGCGACCGGCTGAGCGACGGTGACGTCTCCTGCGAGGACCTGCAGGCCGTCGCGCTCCACTCGTTCAGCGAGGACGGCGTGATCGCGCCCGACATGGTCATCGTCTCGCACGGAGAGCAGACCGCGGTCGGCCACGAGCCCGGGCATGGCCAGATCGCCGCCGGCGAGGCGGTGATCGCGGACCTCTATCCCCAGGATCCGGTCTCGGGCTGCTACGCGGACATGACGCGCACGTTCTGCCTGGGCGAGCCGCCCGAGGAGCTCGTCCGCTACCACGCGCTCGTCAAGGAGGCTCTCGACCGGGTCCGCGACGCCGTCCGCCCCGGCGTGACGGGGAAAGAGCTGCACCGGATGACGTGTGAGCTCTTCGAGGAGCACGGCTTCCCCACGCAGCTGACGAAGGATCCTTCGAAGCCACTCGAGGACGGGTTCTTCCACAGCCTCGGCCACGGCGTCGGCCTCGAGGTGCACGAGCTTCCCAGCCTCGGGCGGCTCGGCACCGAGCTCGTCGCCGGCGACGTGCTCGCGGTCGAGCCTGGCCTTTACCGCAAGGGCTTCGGCGGCTGCCGGCTCGAGGACCTCGTACTCGTCACCGACGACGGCGCGGAGGTTCTCACCGACTTCCCGTACGACCTCACTCTCTAGCGCTCTCTCGCCGTCGCAGTCTCTCGCAGGGCTGTGATCACGCCATGCCCGGCGGCGTAGAGGCGAAAGAGCGGATGGTCTTCGGACGAGAGTGCTTGCTCGGCTTCCTCCCGGCGCCGCCGTCCTCGGTACGTGAACGCGTAGAAGGTGACCGAGTCCGGATCCGGCAGATCGATCGACTCGTCGGGTGGAAGTTGGTCGAGCTCGCCCTCCAGCCGTTGCAAGAAATGAATGCTCGCAGCTGCGACATGCTCGTGTTCCCCGCCTCCTATCACTCCGCCGCCGGTGCTCAGGTACATGCTCGTCGTCCCGTCAGCGAGCGACGCGATTGTCGCGGCCCCCTCAGGCATGCCGAGCTCCATCACGCCGCCCCAAACCTGTGCGAGGTCTTCCGTGGGCTCGATTCCGAGGCTTGCCGCATCGACGCCGAAGAGCTGCGAGCGGAGCCCCACGAACACCTCCGGATCCGCACACCCCTCGGGCCTCTTCCGGCGAAAAAGCCCCACTACGCCGAGAGCGCGAGCAGCTTCTCGAAGCGGTCCGGGTCGTCGAACGGCCCGATCGCCGCGAGGTTCAGCCGCTCCTGAAGGATGATGTCCTGCGCGACGCGCTGGATGTCCTCGCGCGTGACCGCGTCGAGCCCCGCGAGCACCTCGTCCGGCTCGCGGATCTTCCCTTCGAGGACCTCGTTGCGAAGGCCGAACATGATCATCCCCTTGGGGTCCTCGAGCGAGAGAACGAGTCGGCCCTTGGAGAAGTTGCGTGCCTTCTCGAGCTCGTCGGCCTCGACCGGCTCGGCCGCGATGCGCGCGAACTCCTGCACGACGGTCGTGACCGCGTCGTCGATCCGCTGGATGTCGACGCCGCCCTGCGCGTA
>DATEOQ010000055.1:0-4789 GCA_035273905.1 Candidatus Eiseniibacteriota bacterium
ACCGGGAAGGGGACGTGGAGGTTCGCGAGCCCCTCGTTTTGACCCCCGATGAGTACAACCAGATCCTGAGCGGCCGCACGGTCCGACGGCTCTGGAAGGACAAGGCCAAATCCACGCGCTCCATGGACCGCGGCCAGCTCCGCTCGGGCACCGCGCTCCGCGTCGAGCTCCCGGTCCAGCTTCCCAAGATGGTTCGTTCCATCGTCGGCGATGGGACCCCCAACATCGAGATCTCGGGAAGCGAGACCATCACCTTGAGCGGGACGAGCGACTGGACCGCGAGCAACCGCATCCAGACCGAGCGCAAGAACCAGAGCGCGTTCCCCAGCTTCGACATGAAGCAGGAGCTGAACGTCAACCTGACCGGCTCGATCGGCGACCGGATCAAGGTCGACATCGACCAGTCGAGCAACGTCACCACCTCCATCGACAACCAGGTGAAGCTCCGCTACGAGGGCGGCGACGACGACATGATCCGCTCCGTCGAGCTCGGCAACACGAACCTGTCGGTGGAAGGCGCGTCGTTCCGGCAGGAAGGGCTGTTCGGAATCAAGTCGGTGGCCCGGCTCGGCAGCGTCGACGTTCAGGCCATCGCGAGCAAGCAGGAAGGCAAGACCGAGACGGCGCGCTTCACCCCGTCGGGCGAGCTCAAGGACGTGCAGATCCGGGATCTCGAGTACATCCACCGCACCTACTTCTTCATCGCGGACCATCCGGTGAAGATCCGGCCCGGCACCCTGCACGTGTACAAGGACGACAAGATCCAGCAAAACAATTCTACGGAAAGCCCGGGAATCGCTCGCGTCAACCCTCTCATCGATTCGACCGCGACGAACCAGCAGGTCCGGGGAAACTTCACGCAGCTCACGCTCGACGAAGACTACTTCATCACCTATCCGTACATTACGGGTACGGATCGGGACATTCCCGTCATCCGCCTACGTCAAGCGCTCGGGTCCACCGAATTCCTTGCGGTTGCCTATGTGGACGATGCCCAGGACGGGCAGGTCGGCACCGTGGAGACAACGGACTTCGACGCGGCGAATCCATCCCTCGGAAAGCCGGCCAACTATCTCCTTCTCAAAGCGATCGCCGTCGAGACGAACCGGATCTCCATCGACCCCAACACGTCCCAGTTCAGTCGGAGCGATCCATGGTTCACGGTGCTCCCGTACGAGCTCCGTAATTACTATGACCTCCAGGGCCGGGACATCGCCTTCGAGACCCTCACCCTCAAGATTCATCGAATCCAGCTAGGCGAGATCGACAACCCCATTACCGTGGATGGGCCGGATGGAAAGCAGGATCTCATCAAGGTTCTTGGACTCGACCAGCGAACCCACACGACCAACGCGCCGGTTGGAGACGGCGTCGTGGACGACCAGTACATTGATCCCGAGACGGGGATCCTCTTCTTTCCCGACCTCCATCCGTTTGATCCCGATTCCACCGGCGATGCCTGTACGACCAAGCACGGAGGCTTTCTATGCCTCGATGACTACGGACGGAATTTTCTCGGCGCCGACACGACGTTGGCCAATCCCAAGGTCTACTACGCACTCCAGCCGGACCTGATCGCCGACACCCGCTACTACATCGAGGCCGAGTTCAAGAGCAGCACCCAGGGGTTCTTCCTTGGCCGCTTCGACATCCTCGATGGATCGGAGACGGTCAAGGTCGACGGCATTCCGCAGCGGCGCGGCTCCGACTACACGATTGACTACCAGACGGGGCAGGTGAACTTCCTGAAGCCCCCGGGCCCCAACCAGACGATCAGCGTCGACTATTCGTTCGCGCCGGGCGTGGGATCGACCCAGCTCACCCTCCTCGGCGCCTCGGCTTCGTACAACCCCGGGCCCAACCTGGCCCTGACGTCGAGCGTGCTCTACGACAGCCGCGGGGCCATGGAGACGAACGCGAAGCTGGGGGAGGAGCCGGCCAAGACCGTCATCGGCGACCTCTCCTCGCTCGTCGTCTTCAAGCCGGTCTGGATGACCCAGCTCGCGAACGTGATCCCGGGCGTCAAGACCAACGCTCCGTCCCTCCTCAATGTCCAGACGCGCGCGGCCGTGAGCATGCCGAACCCGAACACGGCGGGGGAGGCCTACATCGATGACATGGAAGGAAACCGCGAATCGAACACGATCGGGCTCTCCCGTACGCAGTGGTTCTGGAGCTCGACACCGATCGCCGACATGGGAGACTCCTCCACCACCACGTCGGTCCCCATCACTCCGCAGGTCGCGACCCACAGTCGGCTCCAGTGGTACAACGCGCGCGGCGTGAAGGAGCACGACCTGAAGCCCATCTTGAAGAACGAGGAAGGGGGCGACGCCGAGCGCACGGTGGTCGAGATGAACGTCCAGCTCCCCACCGGCCAGGCGGTCATGGGTCCCGACGACTGGACGGGCATCACCCAGTCCCTCTCCACGGCGGGACAGGACTTCTCACGGCTCAAGTACATGGAGATCTGGGTCAACGATTTCACCCAGGACCACGCGCTCACGCCGGGGAAGCTCCACATCGACTTCGGCCGCATCAGCGAGGACGCCTTCTGGAACCCGGACTCCATTCCGAACGGACAGCTCGACACCGAGGACTCGAACGGCGACGGCAAGTTGGACCGCGGGGATGAGGCCGGCGTCCCGTTCGAGGATACCGGACTCGACCATCTCCGGGATCCGCAGGAGCCCGGCTACGACCCGAATACCAACCCTGACCCGAACCACGACGACTACCACTTCGATTCGGGGGCCAAGGTCCTCGATTACAGCCAGATCAACGGCACGGAAGGGAACGGCGAAGGCGTTCCGAACGCGAGGCCGGACACGGAGGACCTGAACCGGGACGGCTTCCCCGATTTCCAGAATGACTACTTCTCGGCGACCATCGACATGTCCGATTCGTCGTACGTCGCGGTGGACGTGGCGCGCGACTACGCGGGGCAAAGCTTTCCGGACGGGGTCACCATTGCGCCCGACAACGGGTGGCGCATGTTCCGCGTGCCCTTGACCCCGGAGGTCTTCAAGCGCGTCGGGGCCGCGAACTGGCAGAACGTGCAGCACATCCGGCTCTGGATCAACGGTCTCTCCCAGCCGCGCAAGTTCCAGGTCGGGGGCATCGAGCTCGTGGGGAACCGCTGGCTGGCGCAGGCGATCCCGCCCGACAAGGAAGCGCGGGGACTCGCGCTCGGCGTGGGCGTCCGGAACAACAAGGACGACAGCGGCGCTCCGTACTTCTATCAGGCGCCGTTTGCGGTCCAGAACACCCAGGGAGGGACCGCGAGCCGGAAGGAGCAGTCCCTCGCGCTCCACCACTTCAACCTCGAGAACGGCGACACCCTGATCGCCTTCAAGACCACGTCTTCGACCAACGCCCTCGGCTGGACGCAGTACGGACAGATCCGCTTCTGGGTGCACGGCGATCCCAACGCGAACGCGCAGAAGCTCCGCGTGATCGCGCGCTTCGGAGCGGACACGGTGAACTACTACGAGTACAGCGCCCCGGTCCCCAACGACTCCTGGCAGAACATGATCGTCCCGCTCGATCGGCTCTCCGGGCTCAAGGAGACCATGGAGGCCGACTCCATGGGGGTCCGGATCGATACGGAAACGGGGGCCGCCACCGGCGAGGTCTACAAGGTGGTCGGGAATCCGAGCTTCACGCGCATCCTCCGCATCAGCTTCGGCACGACCATGGTGGGAGGACCGCCCGGTCCCCAGGAAGGCGAGGTCTGGATCAACGATCTCCGGGTCTCCGACGTGCACCGCGACCGCGGCGTCCACGGGGAGGCGAGCATCCAGGCCAACTTCGCGGACGTGATCGCGATGAACGTCAATTACGAGAAGGAGGACGAGGACTTCTTCCGAACGGGCTCGGGGGTGAACACCGGGACCGGCCAGAACCATACGGGCCTGAACCTCGCCACCACGTTCAACCTGGACAAGATCCTGCCGACAAGCGGGCTCCAGCTCCCGATCCGGTTCTCGATGACCCACACCGCGGACGTGCCCAAGTTCCGCACGGGCTCGGACGTGATCCTCTCGGACGCCCGCTCCGGCCTCGAGACGAAGGAGCGAAACCAGCAGACGATCGACATGAGCTTCCGGAGGAGCGGCACGAAGCGGGGCGGGTTCGCGCGCTACACGCTGGACGCACTCCAGGGCGCGCTCACCTACTCGCGGGACGGATCGCGTACCACCAGCAGCATCGATTCCACGTGGACGTTCCGCGCCTCGGGCAACTACGACCTCCCGATCGGCGGGCTCCCGGTCGGGCTCCCGATGCTCAAGATCGGCCTGTTGCCGGACCAGCTCGGCTTCAGCGCCAACTGGGAAGCCACCCGCGACGTCTCCTACGGACGGCAGATCTTCGAGGACAATGACTCGACAACGCTCCGCTCCAACGTGAATACGCGGATCCTCACGGTGGGAGGGAGGACGGGGTGGACGCCGCTCTCCTCCGTGCGCGTGAACTTCGGCATCACGTCGACTCGCGACATGCTGCTGAAGAACGAAGGAGGGCTCGGATTCAACGTGGGGACGGAGCTGGTGCAGGCGCGGACGCTCGGATTGAACTACACGCCGCGCTGGCTGGGCCTCTTCTCGCCCAACCTCGCGATGGACGGAAGCTATCGCGAGTCGAAGAACCCGCAGCAGAGGCTCCTCCCCACCGATCCGCCCGATCTCAAGTCGATCGCCAACACCGGGAACGCGCGGTTCACCGCGGTCATTCCCTTCGCGAGGCTCGGCCAGCGCTGGTCGCGTCCGGGACACTCGGGGGCATCGTA
>DATEOQ010000056.1:0-2711 GCA_035273905.1 Candidatus Eiseniibacteriota bacterium
GTCATCTCGAGCCCGAAGAGGCGCGCCGTGCCTCGAATGAACTGCCAAGGACCGACCGCGCGCGCGACCGACTTCGCGTGCATGTTGAAGCCGCTCTCCACGAAGACGAGATTCGCGAGCTCCTCGGGCACGCCTTCCGCCCGGAGATTGCGCGAGAGAAGATCCATGTAGGAGCCGGACCGCGTGAGCCAGACCTGGAAGCGATCCCGGCCGCGACCGGCGTAGTAGTTGATCCACTTGTCGACCCGCTCGTTCCGTTCCAGCTCGACCGGACCGAGCGATGGGGGGAGCTTGGAGTCCAGATCCTGGTCCGCGTCGTCCTGGACCGCGTCCTTGGCTTTGTCGCGGAGGTCTTCGAGCGCTTGCTTCAGGAGGACCACGTCGCCGCGCGACGAGCTCGAGAGCTTGTCGATGTCCTTGAGGGCGCTCTCGCAGGTGGTGGCCGCATCCGCGTTCTTGCCGGATTGCGCCAGATCCTTGGCCTTGTCGAGGGACGCCTGGATGGAAGCGACCGGATCGGAATTGGCCTCCGGCTCGGCCTTCTCCGGTGCGGAGTGGTCCGATCCAGCCTGGTCCGGCGGGCCCTGCATCCCCTCGCTCCAGCCAGGCATGTCCGGGCCCATGGTCGTTGCGCACGCAGGTCGAGCAGGGCGCGCGATGAGGGCCAGGCCGAGGAGCAGGAGGATGTACAAGGACTTGCGAGGGATCAAACGAATGCCTCCGTCCCAGTCTTCGATGCAGGAGGGCCGAACTCGGTACGCCCGAAAGATCGTCCGGTCCCTGGGGTTACGAGAACTTCCTGTTCGTCGCCTTGATGCGGACCTGCGCAGGCTAAAGCCTGGACCGTGCATTCCGCAAGTCCAAAAGGGATTCGTGGCGAAATGACGCCAGATCCGACGTCAGTTCCCGCGATGCCCGGTCCGTTAACCCTAGGCACTGCAAGCCATATGCCACGTACTTCGTCGATCGGCTTGTTGACAGGTACACCGTCGGTTCCTATTCTGCGCCCGTGATCCAAACCCAGCTCGGATCGCGATTCCGGATCGCCGGAGTCGCGCGCAGCCCCGATCGGGAGGGCGCTTTGGCCCACCTCGACCCCGATCGGGGCTTCGCTTTGGTGGCCCGTGGAGCCATGGGACCGGCGGACGTCATCGATCCGACCATCTGGGTCAAGGAGAAGCTCGCCCTGGCCCTGAGCGCCAACCTGGACCCCGCGGAGACGCCCCTGAAGCGCGTCATCGGAGCGCTCCGCGCCCTCCACGCCGAGCTGATGGCCCGACCCGAGGGAGATCGGCCCTGGGTGGCCGTTCTCGCCCTTCTTGTCCATGGGGAGGACGCCGTGGCGGTGAGTGCGGGGGATTGCCCCTGCTTCCGCCATCGGAGCGGCCTCCTCTCGCGCCTGGGTCGCACGGAGCCCGATGCGGGGCCGAACGCCCCGCGCGGGGCGCTGGGGTCGGAGCCGCAGGTCCGGATCGAGGTGGTGCCCCTGAAGCCCGAGCCGGGGGACGTCTACGTGCTCTCGACGCGGCCGATCCGGGACGGAGAGATCGCGCTCCTCGCTCGAGACCTCGCGGCGGCCAAGAGTCCGGTCCAGATCCTCCGCGCCGCGTCGGAGGGCGCCGCCGATCGCGGCCGCGTGGCCGTGCGCGTCCTCCAGCCCCAGGAGCCCGAATCGATCGGCACCGAGGCCGAAACGGCTACGGAGCCGGCCGACGCCGTGACCGCGGCCGCCGAGCCCGAGCCGGTCGAGACGCTCCATGTCGCCGGGTTCGCGGTGGAAGCGCCGGCGGCGGAGCTCATGGAAGAGCCCGCGATCAGCGATGAGATCGAGGAGTCCCCCGGCCTGGGCGTGCTCGATCCCATCGCGCCCCCGATGCCAGAGAGCGCCGCGCGGACGCCGAACGGCGCACCCGCATTCCTCGGCGAGGCGCTGGACGTGGCGCCGGCGCCGGATGTCGCAGAGGGACCAGCGGCGCCGGAATCCCCGGAGGCGAGCGGCGCGGATCACCCCCGCACGCCGACGCTCGCGCCGATTGGCGAGGATCGCGCGTGGTACGAGCCGCTCGCGCTCTGGGGCGGAGGGGCGCTCGCGATCATCGCGGTCGCGGTTCTCATCCGCGCGCTCCTGCCCGGAATCCTGGGCGATTCGTCCAAGCGCACCAACGCGACGCCGGTGCCGGTCGCGGTCACCGGCACGGCCGACATCTTCTCCGATCCGCCCGGCGCCGTCGTGCACGTCGACGGCGTGGCGCTCGAAGGGCGCACACCGTTGACGGGCGTCTCGCTCGACGCGGGGCTCCATCAAGTCGAGCTGGACTGGGGCCCGTACGGCGCGTGGCGTGACACCGTCGAGATCTCCGCGGCGTCCCGCCTGACGCTTCACCCCGCGCTCTACGGCGCGGTCGCGTTCTCTTCGTCGGAGGCCAGCCGCGTGCTCGACGTGTACCTCGACGGCGTCTATGTCGGAACCACGCCGCTCGCGCTCGACCAGGTCGTCGTGGGGCGGCACCTCGTGCGCTTCAGCGGTCCGGGCCTCGCAACGAGCGCGCAGGAGATCGACGTGCTGCGCGACAAGAGCGCCGAGCTGGTCGGGAGCGTCGGCCCCTCGCCGCTGGACGGCTCCGTGGAGGTGAAGAGCACCATTCTCGGCGACGCCGGATTCGAGTCGAGCCGCGGCGACCCGTTCTGGGTCGACGGCGTTCCGCGCGGCG
>DATEOQ010000057.1:0-5819 GCA_035273905.1 Candidatus Eiseniibacteriota bacterium
GGTCGCGGCGCAGGATCTGGCGGGTCTCCTCCATCGCGTCGTCCAGGAGCTCCGGCGTCTTCGAGCGCACGGTGATGTTGACCGAGCGCGGGAAGCCGTCCCGCCCCACGAGACCGTAGGTGTTCACGAAGGTCGTCGCCGGGATGAGCACGTAGGTATCGAAGCCTCCGCCGAACGCGGACTTCTTCTCATCGAAAACGCCGATCACCTCGTACACCCGCCCGTCCACGCGGATTTTCTTTCCGATGGGATCGGTGAAGGGGTAGAGCTTTTGTGCGATCGCGTGGCCGATGACGGCTACTTTCCGCGCCCCCTTGATGTCGATCGGCTCGAGATTTCGTCCGATTCCCACGTAGTGGGTGTTGTTCTGCGGGTACTCCGGCGTGCCGCCACAGATCGAGACGTTGGGATTGGTCATGATCCCCTTGTAGCTCGCCGTGAACCCGAAGTCCCAGAGCTCCGACCCCACGAGATCCACCGTGGTAGCGTGGTCGCGGACGGCCTGCGCGTTCTCGAGCGTGAGCGGCGGCCGCTTCATCGCCTTCCGCCGGTACTCCTGCGAAGCGAAGCCCCCCGCGGGCCACTTCTGGACCTGGAAGGTCTGGGCGCCGAGGACGCTCATCTCCTTCTCCATGGTCCCCTGCACCACGGAGATCGCTGTCATCACCGCGATGATCGACGCGACACCGGCCACGATCCCCACGAGGGTCAGGGTGGAGCGGAGCTTGTTGGCCACGAGGGCCTGGAAGCACATTCCTAGCGTGTCGTTGAGACGACTCACGATCGGCTCCTATTCGTAGCGCAGGGACTCGATGGGATCGAGCCGCGCGCCCCGGTACGCGGGCACGAGACCCGCCGCCACACCGACCGCGATCGAGACCACCACCGCGATGATGACGATGGGAATCGAGAGGCTCGCAGGCATCACCATCTTGTTGATCACGGCGGTGATGATCGCGGCCAGAAGGACGCCGATGGTGCCCCCCACGAGGCAGATCGAGGAGGACTCGAGCAAGAACTGGTAGAGGATGCTCCGGCGCGTCGCGCCGATCGCCTTGCGCACGCCGATCTCGCGCGTCCGCTCGGTGACCGAGACGAACATGATGTTCATCACGCCGACTGCACCCACGAACAAAGAAATCCCCGTAACGATGAATCCGATGAGGAAGACCACGCCCATCGTGTTGTTGAACGTACTCACGAGGGTGTCGAGCTTGTTGATGGCGAAGTTGTCGGTCTCGACCGGGCGGAGCCCGCGGATGGCGCGCATTTGCCCGATCACTTCGAACTCCATGTCCCCAAGCGCCTCCTGGGACGGCGCCTTGACCGCGATGTTGACGTCCGTCCGCCCGTGACTGCCACCGAACGCGCGCACGTACGAGGTGATGGGGATGAAGATCTGGCGGTCGAAGTTGGGGCCCCCCATGAAGGCGCCCCCCTGCTTCTCCATCAGTCCGATCACGCGGAAGTCGTTGGGCCCGATCTTGATGATCTTGTTGAGCGGGCTGACGGTGCCGAAAAGCCCCTTCGCAACCTCGGTCCCGATGACGCAGACGTCCTTCTTGTACTCGACGTCGAACGGCATGAGGAAGCGCCCGGCCTGGGGCTGCGCGCTCGACATGCGCGACTGCTTCTCGGTCGTCCCGATGGTGTAGACGCCGTCCATCGTCTCGTTCCGGTACTTCACCGGCTGAGGGCCGCTCATGGTGGGATTCACGACCGCGCGGCCGCGGAGCTTGTCCTCGAGCGCGGTGGCTTCGTGAAGATCGAGGTTGGGGCGATTCCGGAAGTTGCGGAAGTCGTTCATGTTCACCCACGGCATCCGGGACACGTAGAGGACGTCCGCCCCGACGCTCGCGAAGCTCTCGCGGAACCGGTTCTGGAGACCGTTCGCGGCGGTCATGGTCACGACCACCGCGACGATCCCGATCACGATTCCGAGCGTCGTCAGGATGCCGCGGGACTTGTTGGCGCGGAGCGCTTGCAGCGCGATCTGGAACGACTCGCGCAGCGCGAGTTTGTTGCTCATGCTACCCCTGCGACCCTTCGGGCCGCTCCCGTTCCGGCTTCTTGGTGTTGTCGATGTTCACCACGGCGCCATTGTCGAGGTCCTTCGAGATCGCGCGATAGCTGCCGGTGACGATCTCGTCCCCCTCCTTGAGCCCGGAGGTCACCTCGATGAGGTCTTCGCCCTGGATCCCGGTCTTCACCTGCCTTGCGACGGCCTTCCCGTTCTCGATGCAGAAGACGATCTCGACGAAGCCGTCCTTGTCCGCCTGGTACTTGGTCTCCGCGTCCTTCCGCTTCTGACCCTTCATCGCGAGCTGGTCCACGCTGCGCGCGGCCACCGCCTGGAGCGGCACGGAGAGCGCGCTGTCGTTGACCTTGGTCGTGATGTTGGCGCTCGCGGTCATGCCGGGGCGCAGCGTCTTGGGCGGATTCAGGATCGCGATCTTGATCTCGAACTCGGTCTTCTGCTCGGTCGTGCCCTGGCCCTGCGACACCGCGCTCGAGCCGATCTCCGAGACAACGCCCTTCAGCTGCTGGCCCGGGAGCGCGTCGACCTCGATGTCCGCTTCCTGACCGAGGGCGATCGACATGATGTCGTTCTCGTCCACGTTGACCTCGGCCTCCATGGCGTTGAGGTCCGCGACCGTCAGGATCACGTCCTTCTGGAACTGGGAGCCGAGCGCGATCTCGCCCTGTTCTTTGTTGAGGGCGCTGACCGTGCCCGACATCGGGGCGTAGATCGTGGTCTTGGACAGGTCGTCGCGCGCCTGCTTGAGCGCGGCGCGGCTCTGGGCGACTTGGTCCTGGGCCGACTTGTACCGGGCCACCTCGACCTGATACTCAGCCTGCTTCGCCTCGAACGAGGATTGAGACTCGAGCCCCGTCGCGACCATCTGCTTCGAGCGCTTGTACTCGTTCTCGGTGCGGGTTTTGTTCTCGGCAACGAGGCTCGCGTTCGCTTCAGCGGAGCTCACGGCGGCGACCGCGCTCTCGACCGCGGCGAGATAGCGCTCGCGCGCGAGGCCCACGAGGAGGGTCCCCTTGTTCACCCACTGTCCCTCGACGACGGGGAGCTTCTCGATCTTGCCGCTGACGTCGGCCGAGATCTCGACCTTCGTCTTGGGCTGGATCTTCCCGGTGGCGCTCACCCGCTGCACGATCTTGGCTCGGCTCACCTTGGCGGTCTGCACGACCGGGACCTTGCCGCCCCGGCCCTTGAGGGCCATTCCGGTCACCACCGCAACCAGCACGACGATGCCCGCGATGACCAGGATGGTCCTCTTCTTCCTGGCCCCACCGACTTTATTGCTCATGGCCCAGCGACCTCCATTGTCTTGACGTTCATGGAATTACCCCGAACCCGTACCCGCAGAACAACTACGGCCGGAGCGGACCCAGGGTTTCGCTTGGCTTCGCGGGGGAGCGATGCGGAGCGGCCTAAAGGACCGGAGGTTCGTCGTTCTGCTTCTGCCCACGTGGAAATTCGAGGGTAGTCTAGCGCCCCTGGCCACGGGATTCCAGGGGGCGCGAGGGCTCGATCGCCCAGGACATGGGGCGCCCTCGTCACGGGTGTGGCCTCCCTCCGTACCGGGGGTATACCCTTCCAGCCTGCTGTTTCCCAAGTACCAGGAGGCTTCCATGGCTGCCCAACGCTACGACGTCATCGTGGTCGGCGCGCGATGCTCCGGCTCCCCATTGGCCATGCTTCTCGCGAGGAAGGGATACCGGGTCCTCGTGGTCGACAAGGCCTCGTTCCCGAGCGACACCCTCTCCACTCATCTCATCCATCCCCCCGGCATCGCCGCCATGAAGCGGTGGGGGGTGCTGGACCAGGTCACGGCCACGGGCTGTCCTCCCATCGACACCTACGCGCTCGACTTCGGCGCCTTCGCGCTCGTCGGCGCCCCAGGCACAAAGGAATCCCCCGTCGCGTACGGACCCCGCCGCACCGTGCTCGACAAGATCCTGGTCGACGCGGCAGGCGACGCTGGGGCGGACGTGCGTGAGGAGTTCTCGGTAGATGAGATACTGGTCGAGGACGGAAAGGTTGTTGGAATTCGTGGGCACGAGAAGGGGGGCGGGAGCGTCGTCGACCGCGCCCGCGTGGTGGTGGGGGCCGACGGCCGGCACTCCCAGGTCGCCAAGGCTGTCTCCCCCGAGTCCTACCACGAGAAGCCGATGCTCCTCTGCGGCTACTACTCCTACTTCAGCGGCATGGACGTGACCCGCTTCGAGACCTACGCCCGGGACTATCGCGGGTTCGCCGCCTGGCCCACGAACGACGGCCTGACGCTCGTCGTCGGCGGGTGGCCCCACCAGGAATTCGAGGCGAACAAGTCGGACGTGGAGCGGCACTGGATGGCGATGCTCGACCAGGAGCCGACCTTCGCGGCTCGCGTCCGAGCGGGCAAGCGGGAGGAGAAGTTCTACGGCACGCCCGTGCCCAACTACTTCCGGAAGCCGTACGGGCCGGGCTGGGCGCTGGTCGGAGACGCCGGATACAACCGGGACTACATCACGGCCTTCGGAATCACCGACGCGTTCCTTCAATCGGAGCAGGTCGCGACCGCGCTCGACCAGTACTTCCTGGGAGCGAAGTACGACGACGTCATGAGCCGCTACCAGAAATCACGCGACGAGTGGTCGCTTCCCTTCTACGAGTTCACGACCGGGATCGCGACCCTGGAGCCGCCGCCGCCCCAGATGCAGCAGGTGTTCGCGGCGATGGCGGGCAATCAGGAAGCGATGGACGGGTTCGCGCGGGTCAACGCGCTCGTGACGTCGCCGGCGGAGTTCTTCACGGAGGCGAACATCGGGAAGATCATGGCCGCGGCGGGAAGTCGGAGCTGAGCGGCTACCAGATGCGGATGCGGCTCTCCGGAGGCAGGTAGTAGGTATCGCCGGGCTTCACGTCCGGGAACGCCGAGTACCAGCCGTCGTCGTTCCGGACCACGCCGTTCACCCGGTATTCCCCCGGGCTGTGCTCGTTCGACATCACGCGCTGGCGCATCGCGGCGTCGGTCGTCTTGTAGCGCCAGTACTGCGCGTACGCGAGATAGAAGCGCTGGTCTCCCGTGAATCCGTTGAGCACGGGCGCCGTCTTCCCATTGAGCGAGATCTTGTACGCCGCATGCGCGATGCGGATGCCGGCCAGATCCGCGAGGTTCTCTCCCAGCGTGAGATGCCCGTTCACGTGGAGCCCCGGCAAGGGCTCGTAGGAGTCGTACTGCTTGGCGAGCGCTTCGGCGCGCTCGTCGAACTGCTTCCGGTCCACCTCCGTCCACCACATGCGCAGCGTTCCGTGCCCGTCGTACTTCGATCCCTGGTCGTCGAACCCGTGACTGATCTCGTGGCCGATGGTGCAGCCGATCGAGCCATAGTTCACCGCGTCGTCCGCGTTGGGATCGAAGAAGGGCGGCTGGAGGATGCCCGCCGGGAAGACGATCTCGTTCGCGACCGGCTCGTAATAGGCGTTCACGGTAGGAGGCGTCATGCTCCACTCGCTCCGATCGACCACCTGGTCGAGGCGCTTGAGCCTCCGGTTCCAGTCGAAGGAATTCGTGTTCTTGACGCTCGCCACGAGGTTCGACCGGTCGATCTGGAGCGCGGAGTAGTCGCGCCAGTGGCTCGGATAGCCCACCTTCACCGTGAACTTGTCGAGCTTCGCGAGCGCGGCGGTGCGCGTCTCCGGGGACATCCAGTCGAGCTTCTCGAGCGACGCACGGCACGCCTTGAGGAGGTTCTGGACTAGCGTTTCGACGCGCGCTTTGGACTCGGGCGGGAAGTACTCGCGGACGAAGATCTTGCCC
>DATEOQ010000058.1:0-8118 GCA_035273905.1 Candidatus Eiseniibacteriota bacterium
ACCTTCGATGATCGCGTCGCTCCGGAGCGGCGCGTGCTCGTCGACTGGACCGCGGCGCCGGAGGACGCGTTCTCGGTGAAGCTCTCGATCTACGGCCAGGATCGAAAGAGCCTCCTCGCTGACATCGCAAAGGCGATCGCCACGACGAACACCAACATCCGCACCGCGGGCATCAAGGCGAACGACCGGAACGCGCGCGGCGCGTTCGTGGTCGAGGTCCGCGATCTCGCGCATCTACGGCAGGTGATGAAGGCGGTGGAGCAGGTGGATGGAGTCGACGCGGTGGAGCGCGAGCAGGTGTTCGGCCGGTCGCGCGGCGGCGAATCGGGAATGGCGTCGTGAGGGCGCTCGTCCAGCGGGTGTCGCGCGCGGCGGTGCGCGTGGACGGCGCGGAGATCGCGCGAATCGGCCCCGGGCTTCTCATCCTCTTCGGCGTGCGCACGGGCGATCCGGAAGGGGCGGAGGAGCGCCTTGCGGAGCGCTGCGCGGAGCTCCGGATCTTCGAGGACGAGGTGGGGAAGATGAACCGCTCGGTCCGCGACCTCGGGGGCGAGGCGCTCGTGGTGCCGCAGTTCACCCTCTACGCCGATACGTCGCGCGGACGGCGCCCTGGATTCGACGCGGCCGCCGTACCGGCCCAGGCCGAGCCCGCGTGGCGGCGCTTCTGCAACGCCCGCGAGGCGCGCGGCGTCCCCACGCAGGGGGGCCAGTTCGGCGCGAGCATGGAAGTGGAGCTCGTGAACCGCGGCCCCGCGACGTTTCTTCTGGAGACCACGGACGGCTGACGTCGCATGCAGACCAATCTCATCAATCCGCTCGGCCCGATGCTCGTCCTCGCTTCCCGTTCGCCGCGACGTGTCGAGCTGCTCACGCTGGTGGGCGCTCGCTTCAATACCTTCCCGGTGGACGTCGACGAGTCTCCGCTCCCTGGTGAGCGCCCCGAGGAACACGTGCAGCGGCTCGCGGAAGCCAAGGCGAGAGCCGCGGCCGAGGCGCGCGGCCTGAACGGAGCCGAGGAAGCCGTGGTCGTGGGTGCGGACACGATCGTGTCGCTCGATCGCGCGATTCTCGGCAAGCCCTCCAGTCCGGACGAGGCGGCGCGCATGCTCGAGCGGCTGTCGGGACGCATTCACGAGGTCTGGACCGGGCTCTTCCTCTTCGATCCCTCCGCGGGCCGGTCGATCGGCGGAGCGCTCCGGAGCATCGTGAAGTTCGCGCCGCTCAACGCGGACGACGTCTCGCGCTACGTGGCGACGGGGGAGCCGCTCGACAAGGCGGGCGCCTATGCCGTGCAGGGAAAGGGAGCGGTGTTCGTGGAGGCGATCGAAGGGTCGTACTCGAACGTCGTGGGACTTCCGCTCAGCTATCTGAAGCACCTCCTCGGCCTCCTCGTCGAGCGCCCGGCGGGACGAGCGTGAGCCGCGATCCGTTCCGCTTCGAGGGCGATCGCGTTCTCCTTCTCGACCAGACGCTCCTGCCCGATCGCGAGGAGACGATCGAGATCCGCGACGCGCGTGCGATGTCGGACGCGATCTCGAGGCTCGCCGTGCGCGGAGCGCCCGCGATCGGAATCGCGGCGGCCCTCGCGCTCGCGGTGGAGGCGACGCGCGACGGGACCGCGCCGAGGAAGCTCGAGCGGCTCGAGGACGCAGGTCGCCTTCTCGTCGCGTCGCGCCCCACCGCGGTCAATCTCGCGTGGGCGGTCGATCGCGTGCTCGAGGCCGCACGCCGCGCGCTCGCCAAGGACGCGGATCTGGCGGCGCGCGTCCGCGACGAGGCGCTCGCGATCTGGGACGAGGATCGCGCCGCATCGCGCGCCATGGCGGAACACGGCGCGTCCCTCTTTCCGACCCAGACCCGCTTCCTGACCCATTGCAACACCGGGGCGCTCGCGACCGGTGGGGGAGGCACCGCGCTCGCCGTGCTCCTCGAGCTCCACCGCCGGCGGCCGGGCGGCATCGAAGTGTGGGCCACCGAGACTCGCCCGCTCCTCCAGGGAGCCCGGCTCACGGCCTGGGAGCTTCGGGAGGCGGGGGTGCCGTTCCGGCTGATCGCGGACTCGGCGGCGGCCCACACGATCCTTCGCGGCGGGATCGAGGGGGTCCTGGTCGGGGCCGACCGGATCGCCCGAAACGGCGATGCCGCCAACAAGATCGGGACGCTGGGGCTGGCCCTGGCGGCGAGCGCGGCCGGCATCCCGTTCGTGGTCGTGGCGCCGACCTCCACGGTCGACCCCGGGATCCCGGACGGGGCGGAGATCGCGGTCGAGGCCCGGGCGGCCGAGGAGGTCACGACCATCCGGGGCATGCGCCTGGCCCCCACGGGGATACGGGCGGAGAACCCGGCCTTCGACGTGACCCCGGCCCGCTGGATCGGGGCGATCGTCACCGAGCGGGGGGTCCACCGTGGCCCGGCCTACGATCTGGGGGATGCGGTTGACACCAAACCCCGCCCCTGATAATGTCTTGCGTTCGATTCGTCTCAGACACTTGGAGGAAGGGAATGGGCACGTATTCCGTGCGCGCCGCGGAGATCGTCCAGGACTGGTACGTCGCGGACGCCGAAGGACAGATCCTGGGCAGGCTGGCGAGCGACATCGCGAGCGTGCTCAAGGGCAAGCGCAAGCCGACCTATTCGACGCATCTGGACGTGGGCGATCACGTCGTCGTGATCAACGCCGAGAAGGTGCGCGTCACCGGACGCAAGCGCGATGACAAGATGTACTTCCGCCACTCGCTCTATCCGGGTGGTCACACGCTCACGCGCTATCGCGATCTCCAGGCGCAGAAGCCGGACGAGATCATCCGGCTCGCGGTGAAGGGTATGCTCCCGAAGAACCGCCTCGGTCGCGCCATGATCAAGAAGCTCAAGATCTACGCTGGTCCCGAGCACCCGCACACGGCGCAGCAGCCGCGTCCGTTCCCGTGGTCCGAGGGCCGTCTCAAGGGAGGAGAGTAATTTTGGCGGCGAATCATTTCCAAGGCACCGGACGGCGCAAGACCTCGGTCGCGCGCGTGCGCCTCGTGCCGGGCACCGGCAAGCGCCTCGTCAACGGCGTCGATCTGGACCGCTACTTCTCGCGCATCACGCTGAGCCGGCACGCCATCGGCCCGCTGGTGGCGGGCAATCTCGTGGAGAAGTACGACATCCACGCCACGGTCCACGGCGGCGGACACGCGGGACAGGCGGGGGCGATCTGCCTCGGCGTCGCGCGTGCGCTTCAGATCGCCGACCCGACCCTGCGCGGCCTTCTCGGCAAGGAAGGCTTCCTCACCCGCGACGCGCGGATGAAGGAGCGCAAGAAGTACGGGCAGGCTGGAGCCCGGAAGCGCTTCCAGTTCTCGAAGCGGTAAACCAGACGTAAACGGCGGCTCCTCCGTGGGGCCGCTACTTCACACGCCCCGGGCCGCGACAGCCGGTCTCCCGACCTTCGGGAACGTCGCGCGGATCGATGGGGCGGAGGATCAAGACCGGAGGGTGTTCGCTTGGCCGATATCGGAATGAAGGAATTGCTCGAAGCGGGAGTCCACTTCGGGCACCAGACCCGCCGCTGGAATCCCAAGATGAAGAAGTTCATCTTCATCGAGCGGAACGGCATCTACATCATCGATCTCCAGAAGACGCTCAAGGCGCTGCACGACGCGCGCACGCTCCTCGAGGGCATTGCGAAGAAGAACGGCAGCGTGCTCTTCGTGGGCACGAAGCGCCAGGCCAAGGACGCGATCGTCGAGGAGGCCACGCGCGCCACCATGCCGTACGTGAACGAGCGCTGGCTCGGCGGCATGCTCACCAACTTCAAGACCATCAAGTCGAACATCCGCCGCTTCAAGGAAATCGAGAAGATGGATGCGGACGGGGTGCTCGAGAAGCTCTCGAAGAAGGAGCAGGCGCAGATCAACAAGGAGCGCACCCGCCTCGAGAAGATCTTCACCGGCATCAAGGAGATGAGCAATCTCCCGGCGGCCGTGTTCGTGATCGATACGAAGAAGGAGCGCATCGCGGTGGCCGAGGCGAACCGCCTCGGGATCCCGGTGATCGGCGTGGTGGACACGAATTGCGACCCGGACGTGGTGGACTTTCCGCTCCCGGGCAACGATGACGCGATCCGGGCGATCCGCGTGTTCGCGCGTTTCGTGAGCGACACGCTCATGACCGCGCGCCAGGAAGCCCAGGAGGGCGCCGACATGGCCGCGGAGATGGCCGCGAAGGAAGCGCCTCCGGAGCCGAGCGCCGTCGCGAACGCCTGACGTTCCTCACCCGTAGCGAACAACCCAAGTTGAAGGAAGGAGTTCTCGAATGACGATCACCGCCTCGCTCGTCAAGGAGCTGCGCGAGCGGACCGGCGCGGGCATGATGGAGTGCAAGAAGGCGCTCTCTGAGGTCGCGGGCGACCTGGAGAAGGCCATCGACGTGCTGCGCAAGTCGGGCATGGCCCGCGCCTCGTCCAAGGCCGGCCGCGAAGCCCGCCAGGGCCTCATCCACGCCTACATCCATCCCGGCGACCAGCTGGGGGTGCTGCTCGAAGTCGACTGCGAGACGGATTTCGTGGCCCGCACGGACGACTTCCGCGATCTCGTCCGGAACATCGCCATGCAGGTGGCCGCGACCAACGCGCAGGCCGTGGACCGGAACAGCATCGATCCGGCCATGATCGAGCGCGAGCGCGTGATCCTCATGGATCAGGCGAAGGAGAGCGGCAAGCCGGAGGCGGTCCTCCAGAAGATCGTCGATGGCAAGATCGAGAAGTATTACGAGGAGATCTGCCTCCTCGAGCAGCCGTACATCAAGGATCCGGACCGCAAGGTGAAGGAGCTCGTCGACCAGGCCATCGCGAAGATGGGCGAGAACATCATCGTGCGGCGCTTCTCCAAGTTCCGGATCGGGGACGCCTGATTCCCGTGGAACCCGCGCGGCGCGTCCTCGTCAAGCTGAGCGGCGAGATCTTGGGCGGCGACCATGCCGTGGGAATCGATCCCGTCGCCCTGGGTCGCGTCGCGGATGAGCTGAAGGAAGGCCACGAGGGCGGCGCTCAGATCGGCGTCGTGATCGGCGGCGGCAACCTGATGCGCGGCGCGACCGTGACCCAGGCGCACGGCGACGAGATCGACCGGACCACCGCCGACAGCATGGGGATGCTCGCGACCGTGATGAACGCGCTGGCCCTCCAGGACGCGCTCGAAAACCGCGGCATTCCGACGCGCGTCCTCTCCGCGATCGAGATGCGGACCCTCGCCGAGCTGTACATCCGCCGGCGCGCGGTGCGACATCTCGAAAAAGGGCGCATCATCATCCTCGCGGCGGGCACGGGGCATCCGTACTTCACGACCGACACCGCCGCGGTCCTCCGCGCGGTCGAGATCGGCGCGGACGTGCTCCTCAAGGCCACGAAGGTCGATGGCGTGTTCACCGAGGATCCGCACCGGAATCCCGCGGCGCGCCGCTTCGACGTCCTCCAGTACAAGGAAGCGATCGACCGCCGTCTCAGCGTGATGGATCAGACGGCCTTCACCATGGGTATGGAGAACCGTCTTCCGCTTCTCGTGTTCAACGTCACCGTTCCCGGAAATCTGGCCCGCGCTCTGAAGGGGGAATCGGTGGGTACCCGGGTGGCCGTGGAGGTCTAAGGGATGGACCCGAATTTCGTGAAGCACTCCGAAGAACGGATGAAGAAGGCGGTCGAGACGATTCGCCACGAGGTCGCCTCGATCCGCACGAGCAAGGCCACGACCGCGCTTCTCGATTCCATCCGCGTCGAGTATTACGGCAACCCCGTACCGCTTCAGCAGGTCGCGAGCGTGAGCGCGCCCGAGGCGCGCATGCTGGTCGTGCAGCCGTGGGAGCGCAACATCGTCCCCGAGATCGTGAAGGCGATCCAGAAGTCGGACCTCGGGCTCAATCCCGTGGACGACGGCGCGGTCATCCGCCTCACCCTGCCGGCCCTCACGGAGGAGCGCCGCAAGGACCTGGTCAAGGTGCTCGGCAAGATCGTCGAGGACGGGCGTGTCCGCATCCGCACCGTCCGCCGCGAGTGCAACGACGAATTGAAAAAGCTGGAACGGGAGCACAAGATTTCCGAAGATGACGGGAAGAAGACGCATGACCAGGTCCAGAAGGTGACGGACCGGTACATCGCGCTCCTCGACGAGATCTTCCAGAAGAAGCAGGCCGAGGTCATGGAGGTCTGATCCTGCTACCGCGACGCGCCGTCCTCCGCCAGGCCCGTGGCCGGGACGATGAGACGGCCGCCGCACCCCTGTCGGACGAGGCTGTAGCCGAGCCCGTCGCGGCCCTCCAGGCGCCGACTTCGATGAAGCCTTCCAGCAACGCCCTCACGCTCGAGCAGGTCCTCCGGCGTCCGGTTCCGGGTCACATCGCGATCATCATGGACGGGAACGGCCGCTGGGCGAAGCGCCGGGGACTCCCGCGCCTCATGGGGCACCGCGCCGGGCGCCGTTCGGTCCGCGAAGCGGTCGAAGGGTGCGTCGAGCTGGGGGTGAAGGTCCTGACCCTCTACACCTTCTCGCTCGAGAACTGGGAGCGGACGAAGGGCGAGGTGAAGGGGCTCATGCGCATTCTCGAGCAGGTGCTGATCGAGGAGCGGGACGACCTCCAGAAGAACAACGTCCGCCTCCGCACGATCGGCCGGGTGGACCTCCTGCCCGACCATAGCCGCGCGATCCTCGAGGAGACCCGCGCCTTCCTCGACGCGAATACCGGGATGACCCTCGTGCTCGCGCTCTCGTATGGAGGGCGGGCCGAGATCGTGGACGCGGCGCGGCGCATCGTGGAGGCGGATCGCGAGCGGCGCATCGATCTCGCTTCGATGGACGAGGAATTCTTCCGCCACCGGCTGGACACGGACGGGCTGCCCGACCCCGATCTCCTGATCCGCACGAGCGGGGAGCTTCGGATCTCCAACTTCCTGCTCTGGCAGGCCGCCTATTCCGAGTTCCTGTTCACCGACACGCTCTGGCCCGATTTCCGTCGGAAACACCTCTACCAGGCGGTGTATGACTTCCAGCACCGGAGCCGGCGCTTCGGCCGCGCCGATTGAACCGCCGCGGGTCGCCGCGGCGACCCGGGACGCCTCGCTTCCCGCGCGGGTCCTGAGCGCGGCTCTGTTCCTGCCGCTGCTCGTGCTGCTCGCGTGGTACGGCAATGTCCCGTACCTCCTCTTCACGATGGCGGTGGTCGGGCTCGGCCTCCGCGAGTTCTATCTGCTCCTCGAGGCCAAGGGCCTCTCGCCGCACTGGAAGTCGGGGATGCTCGCCGTGCTCCTCCTTCCGATCGGGGTCTATCTCCGCTTTCGCACGCATCGCGTCGAGGAGTGGCACGTCGGCGGATTCTTCACGATCCTGGTCGGAGCGGTGCTCCTCGCGGAGCTTCGGCGCGGGGCAGGGAAGCAGGCGGTCGCGAACAGCGCGGCAACGCTCATGGGATTCCTCTACATCGGGTGGCTCGGCACGCACCTGGGCGCGCTCCGCGAGCTTCCGTTCCCGGCGCACCGTCCGTACCGCGAGGGGATGTCCTATGCCCTCCTCCCGTTCGTGCTCGTGTGGTCGTGCGACACCGCCGCGTATGCCGTGGGACGCACCCTCGGGCGGACCAAGCTCATGCCGTCGGTGAGCCCGGGGAAATCGCTCGAAGGCGCGATCGCCGGATTCCTCGCGTCCATCGGCGCGGCCTTCCTCGCGCGGGCCTGGTTCGCGCCCTATCTGACGGCGCTCGACGCCGCGGTCCTGGGCGCGCTCGTGGGCGTGTTCGGACAGCTCGGGGATCTCGTGGAATCGCTCTTGAAGCGGGACGCCGACATGAAGGACACGTCGTCCTTGATCCCCGGGCACGGCGGCGTGCTCGATCGCTTCGACAGCCTCCTGTTCGCGGCCCCGATCGTCTACTACTACCTCCTCTTCCGGGTCGTGACTCCGTGATCCGGGTCGCGCTCCTCGGGGCGACGGGTTCGATCGGCGCGTCGTCGCTCGCCATCGCGCGCGAGTTCCACGATCGCATCCGGCTCGTGTCCCTCGCCGCCGGCTCGAGCGCCGAGGCGCTCGTGGCCGCGGCGGAGGAGTTCGGCGTGCGCCGGATCGCGCTCGGGAACCTGGAGGCCGCGGCCAA
>DATEOQ010000059.1:0-3078 GCA_035273905.1 Candidatus Eiseniibacteriota bacterium
CCAGGACGTAGGTCCGATACGGAGCCTGCTTGGTGTGGAACTTGAACCGGGTGTTGATGGGCGAATTCGTCGCCACCACGACGTCGTCGGCCACGATCTCATGCCCCTCGCGCGTCTTGACACGAATGGGCCGTTCCTCGCTCACCTCGGTGACATGGGTATCGCCGTGGATCCTTCCGCCGCGCCGGTTGATCGCGCGAGCGAGCCCGGAGAGGTAACGAAGGGGATGGAACTGTCCCTGGTTCGGGAATCGAAGGCAGCGGCCGCTGTGGAGCCCCGGCATCGGGGCCCGGTCCGCCCATTCGACGTCCACCCCGGCCTCCCGCGCCGCGTCGATCTCACGCTCGAGCTCGTCCAGGGGGTCGCCCGGAGGGACGAAGAGGTACCCATCGAGTCGCTCGAACCCGCAGTCCATCTGCTCGACCGCCACGATCGTCTCGATCCGGCTCACCGCGGCGGCGTGGCTCGCGGCCGCGAGCCGCAGGCCGCGCGCGCCGTGGAGCTGCTTCATCCAGTGGAAGCGATCGTCCAGGACGAAGCTCAAATGGGCCGTGGTCCTCGACGATTCGCCTCCGGCGACGGGGCCGTCGTCGAGGACCAGAACGCTCTTCCCTTCGGTCGTGAGCAGGTACGCGGTCGTGAGCCCGGCGATTCCCGCTCCGATGACGCACACGTCGCAGCGCGCGCTGGTGTCGAGGCGCGGCAAGGACGGGATCGGTGGTACCGACATCCACGGTGAGCGTGTCGCTCCAGAGTCAGTTCTCATGCCTCCGACTGGAAGCATGGAGTGGGCCTGCGCTCCAGCGCTTGTGTTTGAGGCGAGGAATGTAGATCGTCGTGTACCGGATACAAGATCATTCGAAGCGGTTACACCGAGTTCTTCGACTCGGCCTGCGAAACGCGACGACACAGCAACGCGTTCCTTCTCGATCCCCGTCATGGCATGGAATCTGCCACCCCTCGTGCATGTCGGCCCAAGGGCCGAGAACCCGATGGTTAACCGATTCACGGAGGATCGTATGAACCGAGACAGGGATAACAAGCGCGACGACGACCGCGAGGACGACGTGCAGGAGGGCGACCGTGGCACCTCGTCGACGTCGGGCCGGACGGGCAGCTCGCGCGACGCCGGAACGAGCGGAAACGACCGCGGCAACGCCCGCACCGGAAACAACCCCGGCACACGCCAGAGCAACAAGAAGAAGTAAAACGGAAGACAATCTCTCGCTTCTCGAGACGAAGCGGAGTCATGAAGATCGGCAGCCGACCGGGGGACAGGACGTCCCCCCCGGCTCGCCGCCGCATCGAGCCGGAACGCCAGAAAGCGGGGTACCCATGATCGAATCCACCACCCAACCACGAACCGAAGGCCCGGTGGCCAAGGCCATCGAGCACCAAACCTCCAAGATCCCGTCGGACGTGTTCCTCTGGGCCGCCCTCGGCTTCCTGGGGGTCTCCGCCATGAAGTCGATTCGGAACCGTCGTGACTCGGGGGAGACCTTCCTCTCCAGCCTGGGGCCGACCTTGCTCATGCTCGGCCTGTACAACAAGATCGTGAAGGTCCACGGGTCGGACCAGTACGACGAAAGCCGCCAGATGGCGGGTCAGTACGGAAGCTGAGAGACCTCCTTCCAGAGACCCCGGGGTCCGTCGTTCTATCTTGAGACGCGGGCCCCGGGTTTGATCTGGGGTCTGGCCCTACCGAGACCCCGCCCCGATATCGCCCCCTGCGAATTTTCCGTCTTGTTCCCTGCGCCCCCGTATCGGTACGCTTCACCTTCCGCATGACGTTTTGACCGAACGGCGCGACCTCGTCCGGGTCGTGTGAAAGGCACCAGGGAATGGCCACGACGATCAACTCCCCCGACACGGCAACTCTCCGTCTGGAGAAGTGCCCCACCGGGATCGACGGGCTCGACCAGATCACGAACGGCGGACTTCCGCGAGGCCGTCCCACGCTCGTCGCGGGCGGTCCGGGCTGCGGCAAAACCCTCCTCGGGATCGAGTTCGTCGTTCGCGGCATCCTTCGCTACGGCGAGCCGGGGGTCATCATCGCGCTGGAGGAGCGCGCGGAGGATCTGACCCGGAACGTCCGCTCGCTCGGCTACGATCTCGACGCGCTCGTCCAGAGCGGCAAGCTGGTCGTCGACTACGTGCAGGTGGACCCGTTCGAGATCGAGGAGAACGGGGAATACGATCTCGAAGGGCTATTCCTGCGGCTGGGCGACGCGATCGACACGGTCGGTGCGAAGCGGGTCTCGCTCGACACCCTCGAGGTCCTCTTCACCTCGTTCAAGAACCTCGGCGTCGTCCGGGCCGAGCTCCGGCGGCTGTTCCAGTGGCTCAAGGACCGCGAGGTCACCGCCATCGTGACCGCGGAGCGGGGCGAGGGCGCGCTCACCCGGAACGGCCTCGAGGAATACGTCTCCGACTGCGTGATCCTGCTCGACCACCGCGTCCGCCAGCAGATCCTCACCCGCATGCTCCGGGTGGTGAAGTACCGGGGGTCGAGCCACGCCACCAACGAATTCCCATTCTACATCGACACGAAAGGGATCCACGTTCTGCCGATCACATCGGCGGGGCTCGCGCACAAGGTCTCGTCCGAGCGTGTCGGCACCGGCATCCCTCGTCTGGACGCCATGCTCCAGGGGGGGCCGCATCGCGGATCGAGCATCCTGATCACGGGGACCGCGGGCACGGGCAAGACCACCCTCCTGGCTCACATGGCTCACGCGAGCTGCGCCCGCGGCGAGCGCGCTCTCTACTTCTCGTTCGAAGAGTCGCCGCAGCAGATCGTGCGAAACATGGAGTCCGTGGGCCTCTCCATCGGACCGTGCATCGAGAAGGATCTCCTCCGGATCGTGAGCGCGCGGCCGACCATGCACGGCCTCGAAACGCACCTCGCCATCACGCATCAGAAGGTCGAGGAGTTCGCTCCCGACATGGTGCTCATCGATCCGATCAGCAACCTCACGGACGTGAGCATCGATTTGGACGCGAAATCCATGCTCGTCCGCCTGATCGACTTCCTGAAGGATCGCGGCACGACCATCGTGCTCGCCGATCTCGCCTCGC
>DATEOQ010000060.1:0-4127 GCA_035273905.1 Candidatus Eiseniibacteriota bacterium
ATTTCGGCATCCACGCGCAGTTCCTCGCCGGCTTCATCGCGGGATCGCTCGTCGCGCGGAGCGCGGACATCCTTCCCGGCGCTCAGGGCCTCCTGGGGCTCATCGCGGGCGCGGGTGGCGGACTCTTCGTGGGCGTGGTGATGGCCTGGCTCAAGCGGAAGCTCGCCATCCACGAGATCCTGAGCGGACTCCTCCTCGCCGCCATGCTCATCCCCGTCGCGCGCGCGTTCGGCGTCGAGCCCGCCGCAGCGCCCGCACTCGAGATCCAGCTCGGCACGCTCGCGCGGACGCTCGCCTGGGCGCCTGGGCTCCATCTGGCGCCTTCGTTCGTGATGGCGTGGGGGATCCTGCTTCTCGCCGCGGGCATCGGATTGGGGCTCTTGGCTGCGCATCTCCTCCGCGCGTCGGTGCGTGGATTCGAGCTTCGGGCCGTGGGGTCGAATCCGCTCGCCGCCGTGGCCGCGGGAGTCGATGTGGACTCCATGCAGATGCTGACGATCGCCGCGGGCGGCGCGTGCGCCGGACTCGTGGGCGCGCTCCAGCTCTGGACCGATCCAGCCGTGGCGCTCGAGCGCTGGCCGGTGCCGCTTGGATTCGCGGGGATCACCGTCGCATTCCTCGGCGGCGGCTATCTGCGCGGCGCGCTGATCGCCGCGCTCGTGCTGGCCGTGTGGCTCAACACGCCCGGCGTGGCCGCCGCGCTCTCGAGCCCCGTCTGGGGCGGCGCGATGGCGTTCCTTCTCGTTCTGCCCGCATTCTGGAATCTGCCGCGCCTCATCCCCGACCAGGGCGCCCCCCGCGCCATCTGGCGCACGAGGCATCGGGAGTCGGCGTAGCGCATTCGTAATCGAGCCGTGAGATCTCGAGGTGCGTGCTTGACACCATGATGTAGGTTCTTGCACCGTTAACTCTCCCCTAAGGCCTCACTCCACAGCGTGCACGTTGCCCCCCACGCTGCCCCAAAGCACGAATCCAAATTCGCCCCGACGCCAACCACACTCCTGAAAGGGGGAGATCATGGTGCGTTCGTGGGCGATTGCGTTGTGGGTGCTGGTGCTGACCGTGGCCATCGCGGTGGTCGCGGGGATGCTGCGGCACGAGCCGGTGGTGAAACGGGCGTCGGCGGCGGTCGCGGCCGCCTCGCCCATCCAGCTGAGCGAGATCCTCGCGGGACCGTCGCGCGACTGGGACGGGGACGGCGCGTTCGTCGCGCGGCAGGACGAGTGGCTCGAGATCCGGAACAACGGCGCCTCGGTTGAGACGCTCGCGGGCTATCTCGTCTCGGACGCCGATTCCACCATCCGTTACGCCTTCACGGGTTCCGTGGCGCCGGGCGGGGTGGCGCTCGTGACGGGGCGCATGGCGGAGGACTGGCAGCGAGCGCAGAGCCGTACCGTGAGCGGGCTCAGCTTGAACAACTCCGGTGATACGGTTCGGCTCTTCCAGATCCAGGGAGCCGATACGGTCGAGGTGGAGAGCAAGACCTACAACTCCATCGAGGGGGCGACCGATCGGTCCACCGGGCGCCTCGGCCCAGGCGACGAATGGGTCCTCTTCGACGGCTTCAACCGCTATGCGGGGACGGGAACCCCGCCGGGAACGGGCTGTAATCCCACGCCCGGCGCGGTGAACGACTGCCCCACCTCGACCGAGAAGACCACCTGGGGGAAGATCAAGATGCGGTTCCGCTGACCGGCGCGCCGAATCACTTCGGTCATCGGCAAGCTCCTTGCTTCCTCCATCGGTCATGGGCGCGCAGGGCGTCCATCGTGGACCCGTTGGGGGGCCAGGAGGACTCAGACATGCTGGTTACGATCGCGGTACTTCTCGTTGTTCTTTGGGCTTTGGGCTTGATCACCAAGGTGGCTGTGGGCGGGTTCATTCATCTCCTGCTGGTCGCTGCCATCGTCGTGTTTCTGCTGAGCGTCATCAGCGGCCGGCGAACGGTATAGCGTTTTCGGCTCGAATTCTTTGTTTCTCTTACAACGCGCCTCGATACTCCGGGCGGCATGCTCCGTGACATGACCGCCCGGATCCTCGGGATCGTTCGGGAGCGCTTCGTCCGAACCTCAAGGCTTGCGGCCACTACGTAGCGCTAGGCCTGCCTAGAGCGTTGCCCCTCGCGCCCCGTCCCTCTATGCTCCCGCCCGGGACGGGGCAGGACGAGGGGGCGCGTGATTCCACACAGAACACACACATCGTGTAGCGTGCCGCGCCATCGGGAGGCGCTCTGACGCCTCGACGCCGCGGCGGTCGTTCCTGGTCGATCCGTGACGTTCCGGCCGTGCTCGCCGGCCTCGCCGTCGGCGTGGCGGTGGGCGTGGGGCTCTACACCTTCACCTACGCTCACGGCGGCGCCTACCTCACCAACGATCCCCACGCGTGCGCCAACTGCCACATCATGCGCGAGCAGTACGACGGCTGGGTGCGCTCCACCCACCACGCAACCGCGACCTGCAACGACTGCCACACCCCCCACGATCCCATCGGCAAGATGACCACGAAGGCCCGGAACGGCTTCTGGCACTCGCTCCATTTCACGCTCGGCGACTTTCCCGATCCCATCCAGATCAAGCCGCACAACCGGGAGATCGTCGAACACAACTGTCGGAGCTGCCACGGCCCCATCGTCGCGATGATGACGGCGGGGCATCCGTCGAGCGACCCGTCCTGTATTCGCTGCCACGGCAGCGTCGGGCACCCCTAGAGCCAAGGAGAACGCTTATGCGTCGAGGCGGTGGATCTCCGATTCGGAACGCACTCATCGTCGCGGTCGTCGCCGCGATCGCGGCGGGAGGCATCGCGGCCCTTCTCATCAACATCTTCCAGCGGAAGACGGAGGGGCGGAATCCGTTCTATCGCGTGGTCGAGATCAACGAGAACACGGACGACCCGGCGGTCTGGGGAAAGAACTTCCCGGCCGAGTACGACGGCTACAAGCGCACGGTCGACATGGTGCGCACGCGCTACGGCGGGAGCGAGGCCGAGGAGCGGACGCCCACGGCGGCGGACCCGCGCTCCATCGTGGCCAAGTCCCGCCTCGAGCAGGATCCGAGGCTCAAGACCATGTGGGCGGGCTATGCCTTCGCGGTCGACTTCCGCGAGGAGCGCGGGCATGCCTACATGCTCGATGACCAGACCTTCACGGAGCGCCAGCTCGTCACCACCCAGCCGGGCGCCTGCCTCCAGTGCCATGCGTCGATCGTGGTTCCGTACCGGAAGCTCGGCGACGGCGATCTCACGCGCGGATTCGACCGCATGGGCGCCATGTCCTACGCCGACGCGCGGAAGCTCGTCACGCATCCCATCGCCTGCATCGACTGCCACGATCCCAAGACGATGGAGCTCCGCGTGACGCGCCCCGGCTTCATGGAGGGCATCCGCGCGCTCAAGGCGTCGCAGGGGATCCAGAACTACGACGTGAACAAGGACGCGACGCGCCAGGAGATGCGCTCGTACGTGTGCGGCCAGTGCCATGTCGAGTACTACTTCAAAGGGAAGGAGAAGCGCCTCACCTACCCGTGGTCGAAGGGAATCAAGATCGAGGAGATCCAGGCGTACTACGACGAGATCCAGCAGAAGGACTGGACCCACGCCGACACAGGCGCGCCGGTATTGAAAGCACAGCACCCGGAGTTCGAGATGTGGAGCCAGGGCATCCACGCGCGTTCGGGCGTGGCGTGCGCCGACTGCCACATGCCGTACATGCGCGAAGGCGCGCTCAAGATCAGCGACCACCACGTGCAGAGCCCGATCCTCAACATCAACCGCGCCTGCCAGACCTGCCACAAGTTCCCGGAGGCGGAGCTCAAGCAGCGCGTCGAGATCATCCAGGACCGCACGTTCAAGCTGCGGAACCAGGCGATGGACGCGCTCGTCGATCTCATCGAGGACCTGAAGCACTATCAGTCGATCGGTCAGACCGAGGCCCGGCTCGAGGCCGCGCGGCGCTACCAGCGTCTCGCCCAGTTCCGGCTCGATTTCGTGGAAGCGGAGAACTCGAACGGCTTCCACGCGCCGCAGGAGGCGACCCGCATCCTGGGCGAGGCGATCGACCTCTTCCGCAAGGGCCAGGTGTCGCTGCGGCCGCTGCCGGGCGTCGTGCGCGCGAGCCGCTGACGCGAAAT
>DATEOQ010000061.1:0-2746 GCA_035273905.1 Candidatus Eiseniibacteriota bacterium
GGCGCTCGCAGTTCAACGCCTTCGCGATGAGGCGCGCGGTGGTGGTCTTGCCGCTGCCGCGCGGGCCGGCGAAGAGATACGCGTGGGCGACGCGGTCGGTGGCGACCGCGCGCTCGAGCGTGAGCCGGATCGGCTCCTGGCCGATGAGATCGCTGAATCGCTGGGGGCGGTACTTGCGCGCGAGCGCGAGATGCGGCACGGGCTACCTCGGGATGACGACGGAACCGGGCTGAAGCAAAGCCCCCCCGCGACCGGCTCGGGTCAGCCGTGTCCGCGGCACATCGAGTCGATCACTGACCGCTGCTACCTTCCGGTCCTGACGGGGTTCGTGACTCTCGATTGCGCGGAAACTGACCGTCAACGCCAAGCCACAGGGAGGCCAGTACCGCGTCGAAAGGCCTTCGGCTCAGATACGTCGCGATACGTGGTGGAGATGACCGGGATCGAACCGGTGACCTCCTCGTTGCGAACGAGGCGCTCTCCCAACTGAGCTACATCCCCACGTGTCGATGGACTTCGGATACTGGCGGAGAGAGAGGGATTCGAACCCTCGAAGCACTTTCATGCTTACACGGTTTCCAACCGTGCTCCTTCAGCCACTCGGACACCTCTCCGGGGAGCCAGGCGCACGCGCGCTCCCTCGCGCGCCATCACTCGAAATGGCGGAGAGAGAGGGATTCGAACCCTCGATACGCTTGCGCGTATAGCGGTTTTCGAGACCGCCCGATTCAGCCACTCTCGCATCTCTCCGCCGCGAGAATACGCGAATCGGGCTTAGGTTTCCAGGCGGTTCATCCCACGCCGCCGCGCCCGGAAGAACTGCTCCAGCAACGCACTCGCGTCGGCGGCGAGCACGCCGGGAACGACCTCCGCGCGGTGGTTCAGGCGGAGATCCTGGGGCACCATGGCGAGCGAGCCGCACGCCCCCGCCTTGGGATCGCGCGCGCCGTAGACGAGCCGCGCGATGCGGGCGAGGACGATGGCCCCCGCGCACATGTGGCAGGGCTCGAGGGTGACGTAGAGGGTCGCGTCGTCGAGACGCCAGGTGTTGAGGGTCTGCGCGGCCGCGCCGATCGCGATGATCTCCGCGTGCGCGGTGGGATCCTGCGCCGCCTCGACCCGGTTGTGGCCGCGCCCGATGATGCGTCCTTCGAGGACGACCACCGCCCCGACCGGGACTTCCCCCTCGGACTCAGCCGCTTCGGCCTCGGCGAGCGCCGCCTGCATGAAGCGCTCGTCCGAGGGGGACTGCCCGATCACGAACGCGGGAATTTCTTGAAGGCGTTCCGCACGAGATCGCTCGCCACGTCCTCGTAGCGAGGCGGATCGGTCACCTTTCGCGACTGGATGTAGCCCGTCTCGTCGTAGTTGACGGCGCCGCTCGAGACGTCGACTTCGTTGGCAAAGCGCTGTTCACGCGGATCCTTGAACCACGTCCGCTTCCTGGTCGCGAGGTCGAAGAGGGCGAACTGGAACCCGACTGTCGTGTTGGATTCGCCGTGCCCGATCACATTCACGCGCACGTTCTCCCACTCGGCGATCTTGACGAAGAGGATCGCGTCCACGGTGAGGAGCGAATCGATGCCCTCCACCGCGGTGGAGTCGAGCGTCCCGTAGTTCGACCACGTTTCATTGAGCGCGAAGATCTTGTCCGAGGCGTTGTGCGTGTCGAGGAGGCGCTCCGTATCGGTGGGCTGGAGGAACGTCCCCTGGGTGGCCGGGATCTCCTTGAGCCGGTCGTGGAGGATGTCCTCCATGATCTTGGGTGCGCCAACGTCCGCCGAGCCGTTGACGACCGGCATGATGGCCACTCGGAGCGCCTTCCCTGGCGGCGGCGAGTCGTCCTTCTTGGCCCCCAGCGAGGCTACGAGGAAAAGGGCGAGCGCCGACGCGGCCGCCAGGGAGCGGATGAAACGATGGGTCCTCATGGTGCTACCTCGTGCGGGGAAGGTACCGGCGTGGGGATCGGAGGCGTCGATTGTATAAATGGCGCGCCCAGGAGGATTTGAACCCCCAACCTTCTGATCCGTAGTCAGACACTCTATCCAGTTGAGCTATGGGCGCGCGCGCCTGGGAAATTCCGGTCCAAATGGCGGAGAGGAGAGGATTCGAACCTCCGGTAAGGTGTTAACCCTACAACGGTTTAGCAAACCGCCGCCTTCAGCCACTCGGCCACCTCTCCCCCGGAACGTCCTAGTCGGTTCAGCCGTGGCACTATAGTCGCGGTTGGACCGCCGGTCAACTGGGAGCGCCCGACGAAGGCCGGCCGGCCCCCGAATCCGGCGGCTTGCCTCCGGACAGCGCCCAGGCCGGCTCCACATGGATCGTGACCTCGACCACCTGGGGAAGCTGGCGCTGGATGTCCTCCTTCACTCCGTGCGCCAGCGCATGGCTCTCGCGAACCGACATGTCCGGATCCACCTCCAGGTGCATGTCGGCCACGTAGTAAATACCCATCTTCCGCATCAAGAGTTTCTCGACTTGGTAGACCCCCCGGCAGGACTCGGCCACGCGCTTGGTCTCGGCCACCAGGTCGTACGGGGGGGCCTGGTCCATCAGCTCGTTCACGGCCGGGCGGAGGAGGCGCCAGCCGGTCAGGACGATGATGAAGCTCGCGAAGAGGGCCGCCCAGTCGTCCGCCGCCTCGAAGCCCTGTCCCCCGATCAGGGCCACCGCGATCCCGATGGCCGCGGCCCCCGAGGTGATGGCGTCGCTCCGGTGGTGCCAGGCATCCGTGTGCACTGTG
>DATEOQ010000062.1:0-5615 GCA_035273905.1 Candidatus Eiseniibacteriota bacterium
GCAGCCGAGCCTGTGGCCGAACAACGGGGTGAACTCGAATTCGTACACGGTCTACTACACAGAGACGGGCAGGGCCGGTGGAGCCTTCCTGACCCAGGATCTGGACGGGGACGGTCGTGAAGACTGGTTCCCGGTCAACGATCCGCGCGTGTTCCAGCAGGGACGCGTGATCCGGTTGGGACTGGGGGTCCAATTCTGACCATGACGAGAGAGCCAGACACCATGCGCCAGGCAGGTCGTTCGATGGTGGGGATGAGGCGGGCCCTCGGCGGGGGACTCGCGGCCGTATCCCTCGCGGCGATGGCTCTCCTCTGTGGGAGCGCCTCCGCTTATTACGAGCCACCGGCCGGCTCCACGGACACCGTGAAGCTTCCGTCCAACCGGACGTTCCGGCTGGACGGGAAGTTCGTGCACAACGTCGGTCGCCTGCACCTGCAGGTCACCAACATCGGCCAGACCGGAAACGCGGCCAACCCGTCGCGGACCACCGTGCCCTCGGCGGAATATCCGCCGGGATCGGGCGTCGACCATCTCTATGCCGCGGGTCTGTGGGTCGGAGCGGTGGACGCGAGCGGAATTCCGCACGTGACCACGGCGGCGTACAATGTCGAGTTCTCTCCGGAGACCAATCCGGACAACGTTTGCGTCAACCTGCCGATCGATCAGGTCGCCGACGTCCGCGAGGCCTATGAGGGCATCCCGGGCGGAAACCGCATCATCTCGAGCAGCTTGAACCCGGACGACGACGGCGACGGCCGCATCGACGAGGACTTCCTGAACGGTCTGGACGACGACGGCGATGGGCTCTGCGACGAAGACTATGCGGCCATCGGTCAGCAGATGTTCGCCTGCGAGTACCGGGACGACCTGCCGGCCATCCGCCAGATCAATCCGGAGCACGTTCCGCTGGGGATCAAGGTGCGGCAGACCAGCTACGCCTGGTCCACCCCGGGACAGAGCGACTTCGTCGGCATGGACTACCAGATCCTCAACCTGAGCGGCCGGGCGCTTCGCAACGTCTACGTCGCCATCTTCGCGGATCCGGACATCGGGAACCGCGCGGTCGACGGCTATTTCCAGGATGACGAGGCGGCCCTTTTCGACTCGACGGTCACCTACATCGGCTCGACGGGCGAGCCGGTCAAGCGCCGCATCCAGATGGCGTACGCGTGGGACAATCCGGACAATCCCAACCGCCCGCAGGACAACAAGGGCGGGGACGTTCCCGGAGACGGCTACTTCGGCTGCATGTTCCTCAATCACACCGTCGATCCGGCCGGCGTCAACGCCCCGCCGCGGGTCGGGATCACGTCGTTCAAGTTCTTCTCGGGCTCGGCCTCGTTCGCAGCAGGCGGTGACCCCGAGAACGACGCCCAGCGCTATCAGCTCATGTCGGATCCACGGCTCAATCCGAACAACAGCTTCAATCCCAGTTTCGCGGTGACGCAGTCGTCGCAGCGGCCTTTGGACTACCGGTTCCTCTGTGCCACGGGGCCCTTCCGCCAGATCCTCCCGGACTCCACGCTCACGATCTCGGTCGCATGGGTGGCGGGCTTGGGACTGGGCCGCGACACGGGAGGAGGGCAGAGCACGCCGAGCTCCCTCGTGGCGAATGCGGTTTCGGCCCAGCAGGTTTTCGACGGGCTCTACGCGGACCTCGACAACAGTCTGACGACGGGAACGTGCGGCAAGGAAACCTGCATCCGGAATATCTCCGGCGGCCGCGCCTTCACCTACGAAATCCCCGACTCGTCCGTCTGCAAGCGCCGGTTCCGCACGGATCCGGACGCGCCGGATCACGACGGCCGGTATGCGGACATTCCACCCTGGGATCCCGGCACTGCTTGCGCGGACCAGCAGGGTGGCAAGTACGTCTGCACGGACGCTGTCTCTCCGCTCCAGACGCACTGCGCGTCGGCCGACACGCTCGACTTGACGATCTCGTCCACGGCGTGCACCTACGTCGACTTCGACTGCGACGTGAACACGGGCCTGGCTGGACGCGAGCACCTGGTGAACTGGGTGGCCGCGGCGCCCCTGCCCGCCCCGTTCTACTCGGGAACGGACGGCAAGGGTGAGGTGAAGGACTTCCTGCCGATTTACGCAACACACTCGGACTCGGTCCGGGTCTCGGCGTGGTTCTTCCCGGGAGACAACCAGGTCACGCTCAAGTGGAGCAATTTTGCCGAAGGTATTCGAGACGCCCAGCGAGGCAACCTGAAGGAATTCATCGGCTATCGCGTTTACAAAGCGTCGGGATGGGATCGCCCGCTCGGCACGAACGCGCCGGCCCGGGAGCTCTGGACGCTCTTGGGTGAATGGCGCGTGGATCCGAAGGGAGTGTCGGCCCATCCGCTCGGCGATCTGATCGACCCCGCGGCGGCCATCGTCGGCATCGACACGGTCGAGGTCCGATGGGATCCGGTCGCCCGGAAGGTGGACAACGATCCGAGCCACGCGCATACGGAGATCGACACTCTCTACTCGGTCGGGCGGTACAGCTACGTCGACCACAACGTGCTGAACGGGTTCCCGTACTTCTACTCCATCGTCCCCGTGTCCGTTGTGCCGGGTGACGTTCCGGTGAACGACGTGATCCTGAGCGGCAATCCCGGCGCCACCAATGCTCAGGTCGTGTATCCGCGCGGGGACTCTCAGCCGACGATGAAGGAAGTCTACGTCGTCCCGAATCCATACAAGGCGGGAGCGCAGTGGGACCTCGTGCCTCGTGAAGAGGACCCATCCGGGACCAAGGTGGTGTTCGTGAACCTGCCCAAGACCAAGGGCACCATTCACATCTACACGCTCGCAGGCGACCTGGTGAAGGATCTGCCCTTCGACGGCAACGTTCCGGCCGATCTCCAGTTCGGCAGGGATCCGCTCACGACCGGGCAGGGATCCGTTCCGTGGAACCTGATCTCACGCAACGGACAGAAGATCGTCAGCGGCATCTATCTCTATTCGGTCGACACCGATCTGGGGCGGCAAGTCGGCAAATTCGTGGTGATTCGATGAGACCGGCCGGAGCGACCCACCGGGAACCGAGGAGGAATGGCGTGAGAATCGCGATCGTGATCGCACTCTGTCTGCTCGTGCTGCCCCTGACGGCGGAAGGAGCGCAGATCTTCGAAAAAGTGGGAACCCTGGGCGGGCAATCGCTCAAGATGGGTGTGGGCGCCCGCGCGAACGCGATGGGGGATTCCTACGTAGCCATCGCCGACGACGCGTCGGCGGTGTACTGGAACCCCGCTGGCATCTCGCGCCTCTCGGGGCAGTCGATCACGCTCAATCACACCGCGTGGCCCGCGGACGTGTCGTTCGACCAGGCGGGCTACGTGTTCAACATCAAGTGGATCCCGGGCATGCTGGGCGTGAACGTGCGTGCCCTCACGATGAGCCGGGACATCGTCCGGACGACCTACCTGCCGGACGGAAACGGCGAGACGTTCGACGCGGGGGAGTGGACGTACGGGCTCTCCTACGCGCGCTCGCTCACCGACAAGTTCTCGGCCGGGTTCAACATCAACTACGTGCAGACGGGCCTCGACGACGTGAAGGGCAAGTCGGTCACGTTCGACTTCGGCACGCTGTACGACGTGGGTGTGCTGGGCGCCAAGATCGGCATGGCCATCCAGAACATCGGCAGCGACATGACCTTCATCGACGAGAAGGTGAAGATGCCCGTGTTCTTCCGCGTCGGCGGCTCGGCGGCGCTCATGCAGAACGGCGACAGCCGGCTCCTGACCAGCGCGGAGTTCACGCATCCGCCGGACAACTCCGAGAAGCTGAACCTCGGGGCGGAGTACGGCTTCCATGACTACCTGTTCATCCGAGGCGGATACAAGCTCAACTACGACACCGAGGGACTCACGGCCGGCATCGGCGTGAAATTCCCGCTGACCGTCATCAAGTCCTCCGTCGCGAGACTCGACTATGCGTATCAGGACATGAAGTTCCTGTCCGATGCGCACCATGTTTCGCTGAACGTGAGCTTCTAGGATAGGGCGCCCGTGAGGAGGCCGGAAGCCCGACCGGCGGGCCATCCGCGGCTCGGTCTTCTAAGCGTCTTCCTCGCGGCCGCGCTCTTCGTCCCGCTCGCCGCCCGGGCGGATTCGGACCAGCGGTCCGGAGACCGCGCCACGTCCACCGGCGAGCTGCGCTTCCACGCCGCGGTCACTCCCTTCCGCCACGGCTACAAGGAGGCCCGCGCCGACTTCTCGATCCGCGTCCCCTACCGCCAGATCCGCTTCATCCCCGAGAACGACCGCTATGCGGCCAAGCTGCGAATCACGGTCGAGATGTGGGGCAAGTCGGGCAAGCGGGCCGGGTACCTCCAGCGCGAAGCCATTCTCCAGAGCACCGACGCCTACGCGGCCCGGGATTCATTGCTCGGCGAGATCTACACGCTCGGGCTGGCAGTCCCCCCCGGCGTCTATACCTTCCGGGTCCTGGTCGAGGACATGAACATGGATCGGATGGGATTCGTCTACAAAATGAAGGGACAGAAGCGCCAGGGTGAGGTCACGGGAACGATCGACATGGGGCCGTGGCTCTTCAAGAACCCGGCCCTGAGCGGACTCCTGTTCGCGTGGGACGTGGGACCGCGCTCGGAGGGGTCGCCCTTCGCGCGTGGGCCCTATGACGTGATGCCGCAGCCGAGCGGATACTTCGGGCACTTCCAGGAGGCGGTTTCGGTCTACTACGAGCTCTACGACGATCCGCCCCCACCGGGCGGCGCGCTGCGATTGGTCGAGACCCAGATCTTCAGCGCCACGGGCGACACCATGTTCACGAGCGTCGATTCGCTCCGCATCAGCGAAGGCACCGGCTGGCCGCACGCCATGAGCATCGACACGTCCGAGTTCCCCGGGGGGCACTACTGGATCACGCTCCGCATGAAGGACGAGCGCGGCAGCACCGCCGAGTCGAGGGGGGAGTTCGACGTCCTCTGGGCGCTCGACTCGTGGCGCCCAGACGCGGCGGACCTCTACGAGGTGACGGCGACCACGCTCATGCCCTCGGATTCGGTTCTCGTCTTCCGCTCGCTCTCGATGGGGGACAAGGAGCGCTGGGTGGAACGTCTCTGGCGCGACTCGGATCCGACTCCGGACACCGCGGACAACGAGCTCCGGGACGAGTTCCTGAGACGGGTGAATTACGCCAACAACCATTACTCCATCTTCGGCCGGGGCATGTTCAGCGACCGCGGCCGCGTGTACATCCGGTACGGCGAGCCCGATGACGTGAAAGACGAGCGGGTGCCGGTCGGCTCCAAGACGCTCGGCTACAACCTCGACAAGATCCCGCTCCAGTCCCAGAAACAGATCACCGACACCACGGATGGGACCGCGGACGACCGCGCGTACGAGATCTGGACGTACGACATGAAGGGGAAGGAGCTCGTGCCCCGGTTCGGGATGAACGAGATCTCGTCCGGGCTCAAGTTCGTCTTCGTCGACAACCAGGGCTACGGCGACTACATCCTCGACTATTCCTCGACCACCAGCATCCACTGACCCCGCTTTGTCGGTACTCGCCTCGACCGCAGCCCATCCCACGTCTTGCCGTGCGTCAGGTTTCCCCACGCCGCTCTTGACGCGGGACCCCCAAAGCCA
>DATEOQ010000063.1:0-2494 GCA_035273905.1 Candidatus Eiseniibacteriota bacterium
CATGAGCTCCGCGGGATGGATCGTGCGGAGCGAATCGCGGAGGAGCGAGAACGTCGTCCCCCAGATCGCGCAGACGAGGAGGAGAACGAGGTCGGCGGAGCTCACGCCGTCTTGCGGCGCCGGCCGTTCGTGGTCGCGGGCTTGGGGTGGATCCCCTTGATGGAGAAGGCGAGGCTCTCGAGCTCGATGGAGAGGTTCACGGTGCGGAGCGCCACGGTCGGCGGCACCTGGATGCGGCGGTGCGCGAAGTTCAGGATCCCGTGCATCCCGGCCGCGACGAGGCGGTCGGCGACCGCCTGCGCGGCGCGCGCGGGCACCGCGATCACGCCGATCTCGAGCCCGAGCCGTCCGGCCTCGGTCTCGAGCGCGTCGATGTGGTGGATGGCAAGGTCGCGCCACTTCTGACCGACCCGCTCGGCGCTCATGTCGAAGACGCCGACGATGTCGAATCCCTGGCGGCGGAATTCCTTGTAGGAGTAGAGCGCGGAGCCGAGGTTCCCCGCTCCGACGAGCGCCACCTTCCAGCGGCGGTTCAGCCCGAGGATGAGCTTGATCTCGCGGCGCAGGCGGGGCACGTTGTAGCCGAGGCCGCGCTTTCCGAAGTTGCCGAAATAGGAGAGGTCCTTCCGGACCTGCGCGGAGGTGACGCCGCTCTGGTGTGCGAGGCCCTGGGACGAGATGGTGCGATGTCCCTCGGTCTCCAGCTCCTCGAGGACCCGGTAGTACCCGGACAGCCGCCGGATGGTCGACGTGGGAATCCGAGGATCCAACTACGCCTCTCCGTCCTCCTCCGACTCCTCGACGCGCGCGACGTCGATGAGCTGGTCCCCGGCCTCGAGCCCGATGAGCCGGACCCCTTGCGTGTTCCGCCCGATCTCGGAGATGCCCGACACCTGCATGCGGATGACGATCCCGCCGCGGGTGATCAGCATCACCTCATCGTCCGGAACCACCTCGAGCGCGGCGACGACGCTGCCGTTCCGCTCGGTCGTCTGGATGGAGATGATCCCCTTCCCGCCGCGCCCCGTGATGCGGTACTCGGAGATGGGCGAGCGCTTGCCGTATCCGTGCTCGGTCGCGACCAGGATGGTCGCCTCGCCCCGGACCGCGATCACGCCGACCACCGCGTCGTTCTCTTCCAGCGTCACGCCGCGGACGCCGTACGCCGTGCGTCCCATGGGGCGGACATCGGTCTCCTTGAAGCGGATGGCCTTGCCGTTCCGCTTGGAGAGGATGATGTCCTGCGTGCCGTCCGTGACCACCGCGTCGATGAGCGCGTCCTCGGGCTCGACGCCGATCGCCACGATGCCGCCGCGGCGCGGATTCGAGAAGGCCGAGAGCGGCGTCTTCTTCACGGTGCCGCCGCGAGTGCAGAGGAAGATGTAGCGGTCTTCCTGGAAGACCTTCACCGGCACGACCGCGGCCACGCGCTCGGTCTGGGACATCTCGACCACGTTGACGATGGCCTTCCCCTTCGCGGTCCGGCCCCCTTGCGGGATCTCGTGGACCTTGAGCCAGTAGACGCGCCCCCGGTCGGTGTAGACCAGGATGTAGCTGTGGGTGGACGCGATGAAGAGGTGCTCGATGAAGTCCTCCTCGCGCGTGCCCGCTCCGGTGATGCCGCGCCCGCCGCGTCGCTGGCTCCGGTACGTGGTCACCGGGAGCCGCTTGATGTAGCCCGCGTGCGAGATCGTGATCACCATGTCCTCCTCGGCGATCAGATCCTCGATCTCGAACTCGCCCGAGGCGGCCACGATCTGCGTCCGGCGCTCGTCGCCGAAGCGCTCCTTGATCTCGGCCAGGTCGTCCCGAATGATCTGGAGCACCTTCGCCGGCGAATCGAGAATGGCACGGAGCCGTTCGATGAGCTGGATCACCTCGAGGTACTCGTCCTCGATCTTCTTCCGCTCGAGCCCCGTGAGCCGCGACAGGCGCATCTCGAGGATGGCGTTCGACTGGATCTCGCTCAGTCCGAACCGCGCCATGAGCCCCTCGCGCGCGGTCTCCACGTTGGCCGAGGCCCGGATCAGGGCCACGATCTCGTCGATGTGGTCGAGGGCGATCTTGAAGCCCTCGAGGATGTGCGCGCGCCGCTCCGCTTCCGCGAGGTCGAACCTGGTCCGCCGCACCACCACCTCCTGGCGGTGCGCGATGTAGTGCTGGATCATCTCCTTCAGCGTGAGCGTCATCGGCCGGTTGCCGACCAATGCGAGCTGGTTCGAGCCGAAGGTCGTCTGCATCTGCGTGTGCTTGAACAGCTGGTTCAGGATCACCTTGGGCTGCGCGTCCCGCTTCAGCTCGATCACGATCCTCATGCCGTCGCGGTCCGACTCGTCGCGCAGGTCGGAGATGCCGTCGAGCACGCCGTCCTTGACCAGATCCGCGATCTTCTCGAGGAGCGCGGCCTTGCTCACCATGTAGGGGATCTCGGTCACGATGATCGCCTGGCGGTCCTTCTTGACCTCCTCGATCGTGGCGAGCGAGCGGACCGTGA
>DATEOQ010000064.1:0-2562 GCA_035273905.1 Candidatus Eiseniibacteriota bacterium
GACCACGTCGGCTGCTTCGCGTATTCGCGCGAGGACGGCACGCCGGCGGGGCGCATGAAGGAGCAGGTGCCCGAGCGCGTGAAGGTGGAACGGCGCCGGAGGCTCCTCGAGGCGCAACAGGCCGTGGCCGCGCGCGTCTGGGGACGCTGGGTCGGCCGCGACGTGGACGTGCGCATCGATGCGCCGGGGCCGCGTCCCGGCCAGTACGTCGGCCGCGTCGAGCAGCAGGGCTACGAGGTGGACGGCGTCACGCGCGTGCGCGCGTCGGCGGATGCGCCTCCGCTTCCCATGGGAGCGAAGGCGCGCGTCCGGATCACGCGGGCGCGCCGGTACGATCTCGAGGCGGAGGTGATCGGGTGATGGGGAGACGCTGGACCAGCGCGGTGATTCTCGTGGGACTCGTCCTCGTGTCGGGAACGGCCGCCGCGAAATCGCCGCTGCCGCCCACGCACAGCATGGCGCTCGACGCGGTCGCCGACACGGTGGCTGGGGACCTCCTCAAGGGAGCGACCTTCCCCCCAGGGCGGCCGGTGGCACTGGCCACGCCGGCTCCGGGGGACACGCTCGGTCTTCTGACGCAGTCCCTCATGGAGCGCATGAAGGCGCTCGGAGTGCCGGTGCGGATCGCGCGGAGCGAAGGGCTGGCGCCGCGGCTCGAGAGCGCAACGCCCCTGAACGGAGTTCCGACGGGGAACGCGACCGGAGACTCGGCTGCTATCGCGGCCTCGGCGGCGAACCACGATCCCGCCGCGCCGCTTCGACTTCAAGTGCTGGTCGAGGGCTCCGGCGTAACCTATGTTCGTCGGCTGGGTTCCTTTCCGTTTGGGACCAAAGGGTACGAGCGGCTCGCGGGCATGCGGGCGAGCGCGACCCTCTTCGATCCCCAGAACGGAGACGTGGTCTGGACGCGCTCGGCCGCACGGAGCGCGAGTGACGTGGTCCCGAAGGGAGAGGTGGCCTACGCCGCGACAGGGTCGGGGTATCTCAATCCGCCCGTTCCGCGGGGAGGAGGCACCCGCTGGCTCGAGCCGATGATCGTGATCGGCGTCGTGACGGGCCTCGTGGTGCTCTTCTATTCCAACCGCAACTGAGCCGGAGGGGGACGTGATTCCAGGGAGGAGCGCGATGGGAGTCGCGGCGCGTCAGCACCAGGTGCTCGCGCGCGATTACTTCGAGCGCGGATTGTACGACGAGGCGGCGCGCGAGATTCGGGAGGCCCTTGTCAGCCATGGGGAGTTTCCGGATCTCCATCACCTGCTCGGCCTGTCCTTGAGCCTGGGGGGCGATCGCGAGGGAGCGGTCGCGTCGTTCCGCCGTGCCCTCCACTTGAATCCGCGGTACGTGGAGGCGCGCCTGAATCTCGCCATCGTGCTGAACGATCTCGGCCGCTACGACGAGGCGCTCCGCGAGTTCCAGATGGAGCGGCCCCGCGATCCGGATCACGAGAACCTGACGCCCGAGGTGCGCACCCATCTCGCGGAGTCGCACACGCAGCTGGGCGACACCTACCGAGACCTCGGACTCCTCGTCGACGCCTCGCAGGAATACCGCCGCGCGCTACGCTACGCGCCTCAGTTCCTCGACATCAAGAACCGCCTGGGCTCCGTGTACGCGGAGATGGGCCTCTACCACGACGCCGAGACGGTGCTCGAGGAAGCGCTGGCGCAGAATCCGCGCTACGTCGACGCGCGTGTCACGCTGGGCCTGGTCCACTGGAAGGCGGGGCGCAAGGTCCGCGCGCGCGAGGCCTGGGAGCGCTGCCTCCTCGACAACCGCGACGAGGTGCGGGCGCGCTCGTATCTCGACTTCCTGGAGCGGGAAGAGGACCGGGCGGAGGAGCCGCGCGCCCGATGACATCCCGGATGGCCCGCCGCGCGCTGGCGGCGCTCCTCCTCGCGGCGCTCGCCGCGGGCTGCGGGGGCACCCTCAAGGAGTCCCAGGTCGGCGGCGTCGCGAGCTACGAGCGCGGCAAGGGCGAGTTCGACCGTGAGGACTGGGTCGACGCGATCGCCGATCTCAAGGCCTACGTCGAGCAGTTTCCCGGCACGGAGAAGACGGATGACGCGCTCTTCTACCTGGGGGAGGCGTACTTCCACACCAAGGACTACGTTCTTGCGTCCGGCCAGTACGACCGGCTGATCCGCGATTTCCCGACAACGCCGTACCACCCGGACGCGCTGTTCATGCTCGCGCGCTGTGACGACCTGCAGTCCCGTCCCGCGCCGCTCGACCAGACGGAGACGACTCGGGCCATCTCGCGCTACCGGGACTTCCTGTCCCTCTACTCGGACCATCCCAAGGCGCAGGAAGCGCGCACGCGCCTGGGCGCGCTCACGGACCGGCAGGCGGAGAAGGCGTTCCGGAACGGACGCCTCTATCTGCGTCTCAAGCAGTGGGACGCCGCGGGGCACTACTTCGAGCAGGTCATTCACGACTATCCCGAATCGCGTTGGTCCCTGGACGCCCGCGTGCTCCTCGCGGACGCCTACGTGAAGACGGGGCGCGAGGCGGAGGCGGCGGACACCCTCCGCTCCGTGATGAACGGCACGGCCTCGTCCGGGA
>DATEOQ010000065.1:0-6206 GCA_035273905.1 Candidatus Eiseniibacteriota bacterium
CGTCCGCGACCACGCCTTCGAGGCGGATGGACGTTCCGTCGAACGCGGCCAGCGCGCCCACGGCGGCGCCGGGCTCCGCCTCCAGCTCGCGCAGGAAGGAGCGTTCGCACTCCACCTCGGCGCGAGCCATGGGATGGTCGAGAGGCCGGAAGAGCTTCAGGAGGTCCTTGTCCCCGACCCGCGTGAGCACGGCGCAGGCGCCCTGGCCCGGTGCGGGCAGGATCATGTCGGTGGTGAAGATCTCGTTCACGCGATCCTGATAGCCGAGGTGCTCCACCGCGGACGCGGATACCACGATGCCGTCGAGGCCGCCCGCGTCGAGGATGCGGATCCTGTCGTCGAGGCTTCCCGGCACGTCGAGGAGCTGGAAGTCCTCGCGGTAGCGGAGGAGCTGCGCGCGCCGGATCGAGGTGTGCGCGGAGAGCTCGGCCCCGTCGGGCAGCTCGTCGAGGATGGTCTCGTCGCGCGCGATGAACACGTCGAAGGGCGTGAACCGCTCGGTGACCGCGGCGATCGCGAGCTCGGGATCGAGGTCGGGCGAGATGTCCTTCACCGAGAGCACGGCGGCGTCCACCTGCCCCGAGAGGAGGGCCCGCTCGAGCGAGGAGCCGGGCCAGCCGTAGACCGATCCCGCGCGGTCGATTTCTTCCGCGACCGGAAGGAACACGACCGGACCCGACAGGTGCTCGCGCGCCTGCTCGGCGATGCGCTCGCCGAGACAGCGTCCGAGACGGCTGGGGCGAACGCCCAGCTTGAGCGAGGTAGCGGCGCGGTTCATGTGGCGACCGACGCTAGCACAGGGCCCTTCGTGCGGTCCAGAACCGGAGGCATCAGGCCTGCCGGAGCGAGTCGACGATCGGCATCGTCGCCGCCTTGCGCGCCGGGAGGAAGCCGCCGAGGAGCCCCATGAACGCGGAGAAGGCGAGTCCCGCGACGAGCATCCCGGGCGTGACCTGGAAGCGGAACGCGAGCTCGGAGAACGTGGCGAAGCTCATCGTCCCGGTGGTGAAGCTGCGGACCGGCAGCGCGAGCAGGCAGCCGAGCGCGCCGCCGAGGAGCGCGAGGAGCACCGACTCGATCAGGAACGAGGTGAGGATGGCGCCGCGCGAGAAGCCGATCGCGCGGAGCGTGCCGATCTCGCGCGTGCGGGTGCCGACCGCGGCGTACATGGTGTTGAGCGCGCCGAAGATCGCGCCGAGGGACATGATCGAGGTCACGAAGAGCCCGAGCACGCGGAGCATCGTGGAGAGCTGCCCCGACTGCTTGGCGTAGAAGCGGTCCTCGCGATCCACCTCCACGTCCATGCGGGGATCGGACTCGAGGCGCTTCTTGAGCGGCGCCAGGTAGCCGGGCTCGGCCAGGCGCAGCGTGAGGCTCTGGTAGACGGGACGGTCGAAGACCGGCATGAAGAGCTCCACGTCCCCCCAGATCTCGGAGTCGTAGGTGCGCCCGTTGGAATCGAACACGCCCACCACCGTCCATTCGCGCCCCGCGAGCTTCAGCTGGTCCCCCACGTCGCAGCGCCGGAAGCGCTCGGCCACCATCTTCCCGACGATGATCTCGTCGAGCCCGGGCCGGAACATGCGCCCGCGGACGAGCTTCACGTGCGGACGGAGAGCGAACGACTTCGGCCCCACGCCGCGCACCACCACGTTCGTCGTCGTCCCGGACTTCCGGGGGAGGTTCCAGACCACCATCAGCTCCGACGCGGCGAGCGGCGTGCCGTCGGTCGCCTTCGCGATCTCTCCCTGGCTCTCGATCGCGCCGGCGGCCTCGCGCGACAGGATGCTCATGAGCTCGCTGGTCGAGCCCTTCCGGATGATGATCGCGTTCTCCGGCGTGCCCGTGGTCGTGAGCGCGGCCTGGAAGCCGCCCGCCAGGGCGAGCGTGAAGATGAAGACCCACGCCACCAGCGCGATGCCGAGCGCGGTGAGCCCGGTCGAGACGCGGCGCGCGGCCAGATTGCGCAGGTTGTAGGCGAGCGGAATGCGGGCCATCAGGCCACCTTCCGGAGCGACGACGAGATCGGGAGCCGGGCGGCGCTGAAGGCCGGAACGAGCCCGCTCAGGAGCCCCATCGCGACGGCGAGGAGGATCCCGAGCACCAGCGTCTCCGGCAGCACGCGGAAGTTCGGGATCATCCCTCCCGCGGTGAAGTTGACCCTGTGGAAGGCGAGGAACGCGAGGCCGCATCCGATGATTCCCCCCGCCAGCGAGAGGAGCATCGCCTCGGCGGCCACGAGCTGGAGCACGAGGCCGTCCCGGAATCCGAGTGTCTTCAAGACCGCGATCTCCGTGGTCCGCTCCCGGGCCGCCATCATCATGGTGTTCACGGTGACGAGGAGGATCGCGAAGATGATCGCGGAGCCGAGGATCGAGAGCAGCGTGCTCACGTTCCCCATCATCTGGATGAACCCGGCCTGGAAGGCCTTCTCGGTTTCGGTCTTCGTCGGCACGGGGCTGTTCTCGTAGACCTCGTCGACGGCCGCGCTCACGGTCGGCGCGTCGGACGGACTCGCCACCTTGAGCCAGTAGATCCCGACGAGGTTCTTCCGCCCCTCGGGCATGGATTCGTTCAGGTAGTCCCAGTGGAAGAAGATCGCGTCCTCGCTCGCGTCGGGCGTGGCGGCGCGGTAGATGCCGCGCAGCGTGAGCGGCCACGAGCCGGGATAGATCGTGCCCGTGATCGGGATCACGTCGCCCACCTTCCAGCCGTATTTCTTCACGAGCGCCTCCCCCGCGATGCAGGAGGTCCGCTCCCGGATGAAGGCCTCCTTCTCCGCCTGACCCAGCAGGATCTCCGGATAGAGATCGAAGACCGACGGCACCTCGACGGCGAACTGCGTGAACTGGTTCTTCGGGTCCTGATAGTAGCCGCCGAACCAGTTCCCGAAGCTCACACGGACCACACCGGGCACCTGCGCCAGCCGGGCCTTGTACGCGAGCGGCAGCGGGAACACCAGCGATGCCGCATGGCGCACGACCAGGCGCGTATCGTCCGACGCGCGGAGGCTCGCGTCGAGCGAGGTCATCACGGTCCGGAGCGTGCAGAAGAGGAACAGCGCGACCGCGATGGACGAGACCGTGAGGAAGGTCCGCCTCTTGGAATGCCAGAGGTGGGAGAGGACGTAGCCCAGGAACTTCACGGGCTGAGCACTCCCTTGTCCAGATGGAGTGTTTTGTCGGCGGTCTCCGCCGCGTGCGGATCGTGCGTCACCATGAGGATCGTCTTCCCCAGCTCCTTGTTGAGGCGGCGCAGGAGGACGAGGATCTCCTCCGCGTTCTTCGAGTCGAGGTCCCCGGTCGGCTCGTCCGCGACGAGGAGTGTCGGGTCCGCCACCACGGCGCGCGCGATCGCGACGCGCTGCTCCTCGCCTCCCGAGAGCTGGCGCGGGTAGTGATGGTCCCGCCCTTCGAGTCCCACGAGCGAGAGCGCGAGCTCCACCCGCTTCTTCCGCTCCGACGTGCCCAAGCGCGTGAGGAGGAGCGGAAGCTCCACATTGCGGAACGCGGTCAGGACCGGAATCAGGTTGTAGAGCTGGAAGATGAATCCGACATGGCGCGCGCGCCACGCGGCGAGCTTGTTGGTGTTGAGCGTGTTCAGCGTCTCACCCGCCACGCGCACCTCGCCCTTGGTGGGACGGTCGATGCCGCCGATCAGGTTCAGGAGGGTCGACTTGCCCGAGCCGCTCGGCCCCATGAGCGCGAGGAACTCGCCCCGCTTCACGTCGAGCGTGATGCCGGCGAGCACCGGAACGGCGATCGCGTTCCGGCGGTACTCCTTGTGCACGTCGCGAAGCGAGATGAGGGGCTCGCCCCCGTTCCCCCGTCCATCCGTCATCGTGGCACTCCTTGGCTCGGTCGTCGTCGTCATCGCACCTTCACGCGGGCCTTGTCCGCGAGAGTCTCCGGTCCCTCGGTCACCACCATCTCGCCGGCCGCGAGGCCGCTTCCGATCATGACGCGGTCGGGGCCGAGCGGGCGCGGCGCCACGCCGCGCATCGTCGCGCGCCCATCCTCCACCACGTAGACCACCGGGCGTCCGGCGCGCTCGCGCACCGCGGACGCGGGGACCCAGACGGCGGAGGACGTCGAGGCTCCCCCCGCCGGCGGCGCCTCGGGATCGGCGAGGAACGAGACCTTCGCCCCCATCTCGGGCAGGACCCGCGCGTCGAGCGAATCGAACGCGACCTTCACCTGCACGGTCGCCTTCTGGCGGTCGGCGGTCGGGACGATCTGGCGCGCGTGGCCGGGGTAGCGGTCGGTGGGATAGGCGTCGAGCGCGATCTCGGCGCGCATTCCTTCGCGCACGCGGGCCACGTAGCCCTCGTTCACGTCCACCTCGACCTCGAGGCTGGCCAGGTTGGCCATCGTCACGATGGCGCCGCGGGTGAGTCCGCCGCTCGACGGGATCGGGCTCACGATCTCGCCGACCTCCGCTTCCTTCCTTAGCACGGCGCCCGCGAACGGCGCGCGGATGAAGGTCTTGTCATAGTCGATGCGCGCCGCGTCGAGCCGCGAGCGCGCGCTCTCGACCTCGGCGCCCGCGCTCGTCACGCGCGCCTTCGCCACGCCGTCCTGGGCTTCGACCGCATCGTAGTCCGCCTGGCTCACGAGCGCTTTGGAGAGGAGCTCCTTCGTCCGCGCGAGCCGGAGGGCGATCTCGCGCGCGTTCGCCTTGGCTTCGGCGAGGGAGGCGGTGGCCTGGTCGAGGGCGGCCTTGGCGGTGGCCATCGCGGCCTTCTGATCCTGATTGCGGAGCACGCCGAGCACCTGTCCCTGGGTGACGCGGCTCCCCTCGCTCACGTAAAGCGCCTCGAGACGGCCGGCCACCTCGGTGGAGACCGAGGCCCGCTGCCGCGCGACGACGTAACCGCTCGCGGTGAGCACCTCGGACGATACCGCGCCGGGCGCGCCGCCCAAGGGCTCCGCCCTCGCCACGCGCACGTCCGCCGGCTTGCCGCGAGCCACGGCGAGCCCAACGGTCACCGCCGCGGCCACGAGGACTAGGGCGCTGAGCGCGATCGCAATCGGTTTCCGGTTGGATGTCGGCGGCTTGGCGTCTCGATCGATGGTGAGGCCGCTCAGATCGGCCGAGCCCGTCCGCGTCACACGTCGATGCCCTTCTCCGCCCGGATCTCTCGCACCGCCTCCACCATCACCTCGAGCTTCTGGAAGGCTTCCTCGACCGTGCGCGTCTTGAGGCCGCAATCCGGATCGACGTAGATCTGCTCGGGACGGAGGACCTCGAGACCCCTGCGAATCCCGTCCTTGATCTCCTCCTTCGTCTCGATCCGATGCGAGTGCACGTCGAGCACGCCGTAGCCGATCTCCTTCGTGAACGGATGGGCCTTGAAGCGCTCGAGCAGATCGTACTTGCTGTTCGCCATCTCGAGATCGATCTGGTCGACCGGGAGATCGAGGAGCGCCGGGTAGATCACGTCGAAGTCGCCGTAGCAGATGTGGGTGATCGTCTTCGCCTTGAGTCCCTGCGCGGCGCGCGCGAGCGCCTTCACGGCCAGGGGCAGCTCCTCGGGACGGACGGAGACGGCCGGCTCGTCGATCTGGATGAACTTGGCTCCCGCTTCCTGCAGCGCGAGCGCCTCTTCATTGATCGCCTCGGCCAGATCCATCGCCATCGCTTCGCGCGACGAGTAGTGCTCGTTGAAGGCCCAGTCCATCATCGTGTATGGCCCCGTGAGCATTCCCTTCACCGGCTTCGACGTCTGCGACTGCGCGAACTTCCACCACTCCACCGTGAGCGGCTTCTTCCGGCGGATGGGTCCGACCGCGATCGGCTTCCGGTAGTAGCGGTTGCCGTACGAGCGGACCGGGTTCGAGATGGCGAAGCCGGGCATGCGCTCGGCGAAGTAGGTGGTCATGTCGCCGCGGTAGAGCTCTCCATCCACCACGATGTCGAGGCCGATCCGCTCCTGACGCCGGATGACCTCGACGGTTTCCTCGCGCTCCATCGCCTCGAGCGCGTCCGCACTGAGCTCGCCGCGCGCGTGCTGGTTGCGCGCCTTCTCGAGCCGTGGAGGCTTGGGGAAGCTGCCGACCGTCGTCGTCCAAAGTCCGCGGGCCATCGTCAACCTCCGTTCCGCGAGGCGATCCGGGCCGCCTCGGCGAGTCGGGCCACCTTGGCCTCCGCCTTGTCGGCAGGGAGGTATTCGAGGCTGGCCGTGGTGCTGAGCTGGTAGTCGAGAT
>DATEOQ010000066.1:0-6679 GCA_035273905.1 Candidatus Eiseniibacteriota bacterium
GGGTCACGGGTTCGCCAAGGAAGCGAACCGGCGCGACATGATGGAGCGCATGGATCGCTTCCTGGAGAAGTACGTCATCTGCCTGCAGCGCTGAGCTAGAGAAGCTCCCGCCGCTCAACCGCACCGCCCGCGAAGCGTCCCGGATCGAACGCCGTCGTGTCCATCGAGGACGCGCGACCCTCCGAGAGGATTTCCGCCGCGAGTAGTCCCAGCGCCGGCGCATGCATGACGCCGTGCCCCGAGGATCCGTTCGCGAGGAACAGGTTCGCGCAGCCGGGGGCCGCGCCGAGGAGCGCGTGCCCGTCGGGTGACATCTCGTAGAGCCCGGCCCACGCGGTGCCGCGCTCGAAGTCCGCGTCGCGGAGCGTGGGAATGCGCTCGCGTGCGATCCGCGTCACGCTCGAGACCCACGCGGGATCGACTCTCGTGCTCGTCGGGTCGTCGGGATCCCCCGGCGTGGGCATGAGCGCCAGCACGCGCCCGTCGCGCACCCGCGCGTGGAATCCGTCGTCGACCCAGATGGTCATCGGCATGGTCTCGGGAAGACCATCGAACGGCGCACTCGCCAGGGCCTGCCGCCTTAGCGGCTCGACCGGCACGATGACACCCGCGAGCGCGGCCACGGGTCGAGCCCACGCACCGGCCGCGTTCACGACCGCATCCACGTGAAGCCACTCGCCGCCGACCTGCACCGCCTCGACCCCGCGATCGCCGCGGCGCAACCCCGTCACTTCCGCGTTCCACTCGATGGTGACACCGAGGCTTTCGGCCGCGCGCAGATAACCGTCGAGAATCGCGAGCGGACGCAGGAATCCGTCGCTCCGCGCGAACGTGCCGCCCAGGAGTCCTTCCGGATTCACGGCGGGATTCAGCGCAGCGGCTTCGCGCGCGTCGATCTCACGCGCGTCCAGAAATCCGTTGCGGCGCTGGACGGCGAGCGCCGCGCGGAGCGCTTCGAGATCCTGCGCGCGGCGCGCGAGCCAGAGATAGCCCGCGGCGACGAGGCCCGGATCTACGCCCGTTTCGTCCCGGAACGTGGAGAGCCGCTCCCGCGCGAGCAGCGAGAGCCGCACGTTGGCGTCGGACGCGAACTGCGCGCGAAAACCGCCGGTCGCCCTCCCCGTGCTCCCCTCGCCCGGCCCCACCGCACGATCCAGCACGAGCACGTCGCGCCAGCCGCGGCGCGCCAGGTGGTACGCCACGCTCGCGCCGACGACGCCGGCGCCGATGACGGCGACCGACGCGCGTCTCATGCCGTGAAGACGTGCTCCGGGTGCTGGAATGCCTTGAACTCGAGCGCGTTGCCGCTCGGATCGAGGAGGAACATGGTGGCCTGCTCGCCGGGCTGGCCCTCGTAGCGGATCCGCGGTTCGACGATGAACAGGAGTCCCGCCCCGCGAATCCGGTCGGCGAGTGCGTGGAACTCATGCCATCCGAGGATCGCCCCGAAGTGCGGCATCGGGACCTGGATGTTCTCGACTTTCCCCGTCGGCGCCGTGGCCGAGACGGGGCCGGTCGTGTGGCAGGAGATCTGGTTGCCGAAGAAATCGAAATCGACCCACGTCTCCGTGCTTCTCCCTTCGCGGCACCCGAGCACGTCGCCGTAGAAGCGGCGCGTCGACTCGAGGTCGAGGACGTGGAACGCGAAGTGGAACGGCCGGAGCGCCGTCGTGGCCGTCTTGCTCATTGGGCTTGAGGCCTCGGCGCGTCCCACGCGCCCGGGGCCGGGATGTCGATCGTCGGGCCCTTCGCCATGCCGTTCGGCGGAACGCTGGCCGGGACCTTGTGCACGACGGGCGGCAGGCTCTTCAGGTACGCGATGAGGGAGCTCATGTCGTCCGGCGTGAGCCGCGCGGTGTTGGCCCACGGCATGGGCGGGAGGACCGGGGTTCCGTCCTTCTTCACTCCCGAGCGGAGGGCGCGCTCGATCTCCACATTGGTCCAGCTACCGAGACCCGTCTCGATGTCGGGCGTCAGGTTCGCCGCGTAGGACACGCCCCACGGCCCGCGCCATCCGACTTCGCTTCCCGAGAGCTGCCGCTTGAAATCGGGTCCGCCGTAGAACGTGCCGGGCGTATGGCAATCCATGCACCCTCCGACCGCGACCAGATACTCGCCGCGCTGGAGCGGCGTCATCGTCACCGGCTTGGAATCTTCGGCCGCCTGTTTCGCAGCGGGAGTGGTGCAGGACGCGGCCGCGACGAGCATGAGCGCGAGGCAGCCGAGCAAGAGCGGACGACCATTCATCGATGTCCTCCCACAGTGGAGTGAGCGCCCGAGCCGGGCCCGATGTGAACCGGAACGTCCAGAGCCACCCACAGGACCAGAGCGAGCACCACCGCCACCGCCACGCCGCGGATCAGCGCGTCGCCGCGCCGGATGGCGAGGTGCGCGCCACAATATCCCCCCAGGAGCTGCGCCCCCGCCATCGGAATCGCGAGCCCCCAGAGGATCATGCCGCCCCGCGCGAAGAAGAGGAGGGCGGCCACGTTCGAGGCGAAATTGAGCACCTTGGCGTTCGCGGTGGCGCGTGTGAGCGGGAAATGGAGGAGCGCCGCGTAGCCCGCGATGATGAACGTCCCCGCCCCGGGGCCGAAGAAGCCGTCGTAGAGCCCGATCGCGAGCGCGAAGGCGGCCACCGCGAATCCGAGCTTCGGCGGGGGACCGATCCGCTCCTTGGGGCGAAGCCGTCCGCTCGCGAAGACGAAGCCCACCACCACGAGCAGCACGAGCACGATCGGGCGAAGCACACCGGGCTTGAGATGGAGCGCGAGAGTTGCCCCGAGCGCGGAGCCGAGGAAGCCGATCGGGAAGGCGATGGAGGCGAGCTTCCAATCCACGAGGCGCTCGCGTGCGTAGCGGAAGATCGCGGCGAAGGATCCGAACGACGACTGCCCCTTGTTCGTTCCGAGCGCCTGGTGCGGAGAGAGCCCAGCCGCGAGGAGCGCGGGCACGGTGATGAGCCCGCCGCCGCCCGCGATGGCGTCGACGGTGCCACCGCAGAAAGCCGCGAGGCAGAGGAGCGCGAGATGCAGGGGAGGCAGGCCGTGGATCATGTCGAAGCGCTGAAGCGGGCCATGCGCGCGATTATGCACGCCGGCGGGCGCGAGGCAAGCGGCGTGGTATCCTCCCGCCGTGAGCCTCCGCGCCGCCATCGTCGATGCCTTCACCCGCACGCCGGGCACGGGCAACCGCGCCGGAATCGTGCCCGATGCGGCCAAGCTCGACGAGCCCGCGATGCAGCGGCTCGCAGCGGCTGTGGCGGCGTCCGAGACGGCGTTCATCCTCGAGCCGCCCGCCGGTGCGACCCACCACATGCGCTACTTCACGCCCACCGCCGAGATCGCGTTCTGCGGCCACGCGACGGTCGCGACGTTCCATTGGCTCGTCGAGACCGGTGCTGTGAAGCCGGGCCAGCACATGCTCCACTGCCCCGCCGGCCGCGTGCCCATCGAGGTGGAAACGGCTGATGGGGGCGGCGTCCGCGTCTGGATGGGCACGCCGCTCTATCCGTGGGAGCCGTCGCCGATCGCCGGCGCGAGCTTGATGGGACTCCTCGGTGGAACCCAGGCGATGCGCGACTCGGCGCTCCCGTTGGAGCGCGCGGGCAAGAACGTCTACGTGGCCCTCTCGAAGCGCGCCGACCTCACCGCGCTCCAGCCTCGCTGGGACGACCTCGTCGCCGAGGGAGGACGCCACGGCATCGGCGGCTTCTACGTCTTCACGCGCGATGCGGCGGAGCCGGGAAGTGTCACCCAGGGGCGCTACTTCGCGCCCGCGTTCGGCATTCGCGAGGATCCCGCGACGGGCTCCGCGAGCGGGCCTCTGGCTGAATACCTCGCCCGCCACGGTGTGCTCGCGCTGAATGGCGGGTCCATTCGCGTTCGCGCTGAGCAGGGGGACGCGATGGGCAAGCCGGGACGGCTCGATCTCGAGGTTTCGGGATCGGCGGGCAAGGTGGAGTCGGTTCGCGTCGGCGGCATGGCTGTGACCGTGCTCGAGGGATCGCTCAAGGTCTGACGTCGCGAGGGAACCCGCTCAGCCGAGGGGCGTTCCCACGAATCGAAGTCCCGCCGCGGCAATGTCCCGCTCCCGCGTCAATCGTCGCTCGATCCGCAGCACCGCCCCCGCCGCCTCCTGCGCCCCCGCAACGTCCCTGAGGTCGTCCCAGACGTAGCGATAGAGATACGGCGCTTCCTCGACCAGCGTGAGATCGAGCCGTGCGCGCGCGACGGCGAGAATCGTGTGGCCCGTCGGGAGCGGCGGGTCGGTGACGTGCTCCCGCCGCCACCGGCCGAGCGGATTCCCGTCCTCCTCGGTCCCCGCGCCGGAATGAAGCAGCCCCCCGGCCGCCAGCACGGTCCTGAGATCGTAGAACCAGCGCGCCGTCGGTAGATTCACCCGGTCGTACGCGAGCTCCTCCGCGACCACGCGCCCTTCCGGCGCGAGCGCCTGGATCGCGCGATCCAGCGCGCCGTCGAGCGGGGCCATGTGGTGGAGCGAGCGCGTGAAGAGCACGACGTCGAACGCGCCGTCCCCGTCGAAGTGGAGGAAGTCCTGCTCGACCCAGCGCACGGCGTCACCGCGCACGGGTGCGTCGAAGCTCTCGTCGAGCGCGGTCACGTCGTAGCCTTGGCTCGCGAGCGCGAGCGACACAGCGCCATCCCCGGCCCCCACCTCGAGGATCCGCGAGGGCGCGGGCGGAAGCACGCGCTCGAGAAACGCGAGCGTCTCTCGAGCGGGGAGCGTCACCGAGCGTCCTTCCCTTCTCGCATGAGCACGGGCGATGCGGGCAGGAGGTCGAGCGAGATCGTGCGCCCGGAGCGGTCCACCTGGCCGAACTGGAGCACGCCGGTCGGACAGCGTTCGACGCAGGCCGAGCAGCGCACGCATTCGGGATCCTGCATGGGTGCTCCCTTGTTGGCGAAGCTCATGATGTCGATGCCCTGGTGGCAGACGGACGTGCACACGTTGCAGGAGATGCACTTCTTCTTGTCGGACACGATCGCGAACCGGCTGAAGCGCGCATAGATGTGCATGAGCGCGGCGAGCGGGCAGAAGAACCGGCACCAGACGCGGCCCGAGAACCAGAAGTAGAGCCCGTAGCCGACCACACCGGCCAGGAACACGTCGACGAGCCACTTGTACGGCTCCTTGAGCCATGGATCGAACACCCGGTCGATCGCGTTGCCATCCGGCAGGATCCATCCCACGATCCTCGCGATGAGGATGAGGAACGCGATGACGAGCACGACCTGACCCGCCATGTTGAGGCGGTTCCATCCCGGGCCGTGGGGCATCTTGTGACGCTGCGTGTCTCCGAGGGTCTCGGCGAGCGCGCCGCAGGAGCAGATCCAGCCGCAGTAGAAGCCCTTGCCGAAGTAGTAGATCCCGAGCGGGATCAGGACGAACGTCTGGACGAACCCGATCGCGATCCACGCCCACAGCGGGTCGTGGGTGAAGATGTTGTAGACGTTGAGCGGCCACGCGAGGATGAGCCCGTACGCGCGCCAGTACTCCCGGCCGTGTCCGTAGGTCACTTGGGGGAAGAGCGCGTCCGCCAGCGCACGCGGCAGGAGGCCGTGCGCCCCCATCCACGGCAGGATGATCTCGGGCAGGAGGAAGAGCGGAAGCACCTGGATCGCAATGAGAGTCCAGGTCTGCACCGCCACGTAGGGAGTCCGCCGGCGCTGAATGCGCCGGATGCCGAACACGATCACGATCAGCGAGTAGGTGAGCGTGTACCAGAACGCCGGACCCGAGGCGCTGATCGCGACAATGCCGGTGAGCGTCGACGGATTCGCAGCATCCCGCGCGATCCCGCCCCCAGCGTTGTGGAGGAGATCCGGCAGGTTGAACGGAAACCAGTGGTGCACGCTCCAGAGCGCGGACATCGATCCGCCCGACTTCCAGTTGTAGAGCCAGGAGCAGAAGAGCACGAACGCGGCGAGCCCGATCCAGCCCGCGGTGTGGATCTCCCCCGCGATCCGGATCCCGGATCGCCGGAAAAAATCCAGCGGCGCCTCGCGGCCAATCATCTCGAACACCGCGTCGTTCGGGATCTCCTCGGTCGCGCCGTGGGTTTCGAGCACCACGGTCTTGTCCCGGATCTCGCGCACGCGAGTGTCGAGAAGGAGCCGGATGCTTCCATCTCGCGTGAGCCGCTCCAGCCCCTCGCGGCTCTCCGGCTTGGGGCGCGTGAGCTCCGCCTTTCGATGCGCCAGCGTGACGCGCGCGCCCGATTGCGCGAGCGCGACGGCGGTCTCGACGGCGGTATCGCCCCCTCCCACGACGAGCACGTCGGCCTGGGCGAAATCGTTGGGGTCGTGGAGCCGGTGGTACACCCGGTCCATGTCCTCCCCCGGCACGCCGAGCGCGCGGTAGCTCCCGCTTCGCCCGATGGCCACGATCACGCGCCGTGCGCGCAGGGACTCGCCGTTCCCGCCATGAACGCGAACCTCTCCGCTGGCGCGCTCCAGGCGGTCGACGTCGAAGGGTTGGGCTTCGATGCCGGCTGCCTTGGCCTGACTCCGGAGCTCCTCGACCAGCGGCTCCTTCACCGTGGCCGTGACCTGGAGCGTCCCCGCGGGCTTCATCGCGCGGGGGTACGTGTAGATCGGCTTGGCCTTCGGGAAGTCGACGATGGTGGAGAACGGCTCGCGCGCTTCGAGGAGCTTGG